>JBPPMZ010000142.1:0-29335 GCA_051306295.1 Candidatus Limnocylindrales bacterium | reverse complement strand
GACCTCCGGCAGGCCGGAGTCGTCCAGCAGGGTGCCAAGCTCTGCCGCGATCTCGCCGGGCGGCGGCAGCAGGGCGTTGAGGCTGCGCACGACGGTGGAGGTCTGGGCCGCCTCGCTGAGACGGGGGATCGGGCCGATGGCCAGCAGGCCGCCGGCGAGCCACAGGATGAGCAGGGACTGTGCGACGCCGACGAAGGCACCGGCGATCCGGTCCGCGGCGCCCAGGACGCCGGCGCCGAGCGCCCGCGCGATGGCCCGCCCCACGGCGGAGCCGACAGACTCACCGATCCCGACCGCGGCCAGCAGCCCGACGAGGACCACGATGGGGCGATAGCCGGGATCGATCGACTCGAGCGGTTCGACGAGCGCCGGGAGGGCCAGGATGGCGGCCGCCCCGCCACCGACCGCGCCGACGAGGCCACCGAGCTGCGGCAGGGCACCGGACCGGAAGCCGAGCAGGCAGGCGACGACGACCAGGAGGACGGCCAGCAGGTCGATCGGATTCACGCGTCCGATCGTCGCACGGTCCGGGCGGGCGCGTCGACGGGGGCGATGCGGCCCCGGGCGGCCTAGGCGTTCCCGCCAGTAACGAGACGCACACGAACGTGCGTGGACCAGCGCAGGATCGACACGTTCGTGTCGTTTCGGCGATAGTCCACGAGGCGTCTATCGCGATCGCGGTACTGGTGGGAACGTCAAGGTGCGGGTCAGCCGACGGTCACCTGGATGTCGGCCGCGCCGCCGGTCGCGTCGCGGATCGTGTACGTACCGGAGGCCACGTCCTTGATCTCGAACGTCGTGACGTGCTGTTCGGCGATGGCGATGCAGGCGATCTCCTCTGGCCCGTGGCCCTCGCGCAGGGTGATGGAGTACGTGCCCTGGACGCGGTCCACGAGGATCTGATCCAGGACGTTGCATGGCTCGACGCCGCTGGTCCAGGTGGCCGTCACCGTGATGGTGGATCCGTTCACTGTGGCGGTCAGCGTGTCCGCCTGGACGGCTCGGACGTCGAGCTGGCCGGGCTTGGGCACCACGGGCTTGGCGCCGCCGAGCCCAGGGTCGATGGGAGCGCCGGACCCGCCGTCCGGCGGTGACGTGACGGGCGCATCCGGCGGCAATGTCGGGGACGCCGTCGGCGCGGCCGCGCTCCCACACGCGGTGACGGCGAAGGCGATGGACAGGATGCCGGCACCAAAGCGCCGGCCGACTCGCAGATCGTTCATGCCCGGCAGACGACTCACGCCGGGCCCGGGTTCCGTGCCTCGACGTGCCTCAGCGAGCCTCGACGAGCGTGTCGATGCGCGCCGGGTGGCTTGCTTCCCAGGCCGCGATGTCCGCGTCCTTGGTCAGGAGGTAGCCGATCTCGTCCGTGCCAGCCAGGAGCATCGCCTTGGAGAAGGGATCGATCGTGAAGTCGATGGTCGAGCCGTCGGGGAGCAGGACGCCCTCCTCCGACAGGTCGACCGTGAACTCAGCGTCGGGGTCGCGCTCGACGATGTCCCACAGGCGGCGGTGCACCTCGGGTGAGACGACGATCGGCAGCAGGCCGTTCTTGAGACTGTTGCTCCGGAAGATGTCGGCGAAACTCGTCGAGAAGATGGCCTTCACGCCCCACGCGGTCAGCGCCCAGGGCGCGTGCTCGCGCGACGACCCCGCGCCGAAGTTGTCGCCGACGAGCAGGATCTGCCGCCCGGCCATGCCCGGCGTGTCGAGCACGAACGGCGGGTCCTTGAGCGTCCCGTCCTCGTTGAACCGCCAGTCGCGGAACAGCGCGTCGGCCAGGCCGGCCTTGTCGGTGACCTTGAGGTAGCGCGCCGGGACGACCTGGTCCGTGTCGACGTTCTCGGCGTCGAGCGGGACGACCTTGCTCGTGAACATCCGGATCGGTTCAGCCATCGTCAGCGCCCTCCGACCGCAGCCAGGGTCTCGATACCGGGCAGCGTCCGCGGATCGGTCACGACACCGCTGATCGCCGAAGCCGCCGCCGTCAGCGGCGAGGCCAGGAACGTCCGACCGCCCTTGCCCTGACGACCCTCGAAGTTGCGGTTGCTGGTACTGACCGCGTACTGCCCCGGCTGGAGCTGGTCGCCGTTCATCGCGATGCACATCGAGCAGCCCGACTCGCGCCAGTCGGCGCCGGCGGCCTTGAAGATGTCGGCCAGGCCCTCTGCCTCGGCCTCGCGCTTCACCTCGTCAGAGCCAGGCGTGACCATCAGGCGCACGCCAGCCGCGATGTGGCGGCCCTCCAGGGCGGCCGCGGCCAGACGCAGGTCGCTGATCCGGCCGTTGGTGCACGAGCCGACGAAGACGACGTCGACCTTCTGGCCGATGATCGGCTGGCCGGGCTGGAGGTCCATGTAGGTGAGGGCGTGCTCCAGGGCGCGGCGGGCCGACGGATCCGGCTCGTCCGCGGGGGAGGGGACGCGCGACGTGATCGGGATGCCCATACCGGGGTTCGTGCCGTAGGTGACCATCGGCTCCAGGGCGTTCGCATCGATCGTGATCGACTTGTCGAACGTCGCGCCGTCGTCGGTCGGGAGCCCGCGCCAACGCTGGACCGCGGCGTCCCAGTCGGCGCCCTGCGGCGCATGCAGTCGGCCGTGGACATAGTCGAAGGTGGTGTCGTCCGGCGCGATCAGCCCGGCCCGCGCGCCGCCCTCGATGCTCATGTTGCAGATGGTCATGCGCTGCTCCATGGTCAGCGCCCGGATCGCCTCGCCGCGGTACTCGAAGACGTGGCCGGTACCCCCGCCCACGCCGATGCGTGCGATCAGGGCCAGGATGATGTCCTTGCTGCTGACGCCTGGGGCGAGCCGCCCATCGACCCGGACCTCATAGGTCTTCGGGTCGCGCTGGAGGAGCGTCTGGGTGGCGAGGACCATCTCCACCTCGCTCGTCCCGATCCCGAACGCGAGCGCCCCGAACGCCCCGTGCGTGCTGGTGTGCGAGTCGCCGCAGACGATGGTCATGCCCGGCTGGGTCAGCCCCAGCTGCGGGCCGATGACATGGACGATGCCCTGCGACGGCGAGCCGATTCCGTGGAGGGGGATGCCGAACTCCGCGCAGTTCTGCTCGAGCTGGCTGATCTGGGCCGCGGCCTGGAGGTCCAGCATCGGCAGGCCACGCGGCGTCGTCGGGATCGAGTGATCGGCGGTCGCGACGGTCTGCGCCGGGCGGCGGACGCGCAGGCCGCGCTGGCGCAGGCCGGTGAAGGCCTGGGGGGACGTGACCTCGTGGATGAGGTGCAGGTCCACGGCGAGCACGGCGGGCGAACCCTCGTCTTGGCTGACGACGTGGTCGGTCCAGATCTTGTCGACGATGGTGCGTGGAGCAACGGGTGCGGGCATGGCCGTGAGGCTAGCACAGGGTGCCCGGGACCCGAGTCGCGACGGTCGTGGTTGCCGCTGCGTTGCCGCTGCCGCCGATGGTCACGTGCCGGCGACCCCGAAGGTCCCGGCGCTCCTAGTACATCGGTGCGAGGGCGCACCGTGGCGGCGCCCGGCTATACCCATCTCCTGGGGGTCACCAGCCACGAGGACGCCGTGCCACTCGACGCAACAATCGACGAACCTGAGCTCCCAGAGGCCCTCCAGGCCACCGCCGCCGACCTTGGGCTGATGCGCCTGCGCCTGCGTCTCGCGCTCATCGCAATGTTCGCGGCACCGCTCGCCATCACCCTGCCCGTCGTCTATGGCGTCGTCGCCGGACCTCGGGAGGGCCTGCTCAGCCAGCTGGGCCTCGTGTCCATCCTGGCGCTGGGGCTGGGCGGGCTCGCCGTGTGGCTGACCCGTCGGGTCATGGACCCCGTGGAGCGCATGGAGCTGGCTCGAGCCGAACTCGCGACGGCGTACACCGTGGCGCGGACCGAGTCCTTGCGAGACGCGCTGACCGGGCTCGGCAACCACCGAGCATTCCAGGAGGAGATGGCCGCGTCCTGGGCCGTCGCGAACCGCCACGGGACCCCGCTGGCTGTCGTCCTGATCGACCTCGACGAGTTCAAGCTCGTCAACGATGCGCACGGGCACGCCGAGGGTGATGAGGTGCTGCGTCGCTTCGCTTCGTCCACGGCCGGTGTCCTGCGTCGGTCCGACCGCGCGTATCGGATCGGTGGCGATGAGTTCGCCTTGCTCCTCCCCCATACCGACGCCGACGCGGCGGGGATCGCCGTCCGACGGCTGCTCAGCACCACGCTCGAGGGCCCCGTGGGGCACCGCGACTGGCGGCCGATCTCGTTCTCAGCCGGGATCAGTTCATCCGCCGCCCATGCGGTGGAGCGAGACCACATGGTTCGCGAGGCGGACGCGGCCCTGTACTGGGGTAAGCGCCATGGCCGAACGTGCGTGACGATCCACGATCCGCAGCGTCATGGGGGCGTGCCGGGAAAGCGATCGCTGCCAGACCTGTCCGCGGCCGTCGGCCGCGTGGCGCAGGTCGGAGGGGTGCGAGCCGTGTTCCAGCCGATCTACGACCTTGGCTCGGGCAAGCCGGTGGGTTTCGAGGCGTTGGTCCGGCCGCTGCCGGGCACGGGCTTCAGCGATCCGGGGGCCCTCTTCGAGGCGGCTGAGGCGACCGGTCGGACCGTGGAGTTGGACATCGCTTGTATCTCCACTGTCCTGGCCGCCTTCGCGACCCTGAACTTGCCCGGGAGTGTCACGCTCAACGTCTCGCCACGGACCCTGGAGTCCCCCGACTTCAACGCCGCCGTCCTGCTCCGCATGCTGGCCCGTCACCGCATCGATCCTGCGTGCGTCGTGCTCGAACTGACCGAGCGCGAAGCGGTCGAGGATCTGGCGCGACTGCGCGCTGCCGTCGACGACTGCCGTGCGGCCGGCGTCCGGGTCGCCGCGGACGACGTCGGGGCCGGTAACGCCGGGCTGCGTCTGCTCAGCCAGCTCCGCTTCGACATCATCAAGATCGACCTCTCGCTCGTGCAGGGCGGGACCGTTCTGGCCACCAGTCAGGAGATCGTCCGCACCCTGAAGGACCTCACGGATCGATGGGGTGCGACCGTCATCGCCGAGGGGATCGAGACCTCCGAGCAGCTGGCCTTCGTCCGGTCGCTCGGGATCCGGGCGGGCCAGGGGTACCTGCTGGGTCGACCGGAGGAGCGGCCGTCCGTTGAGACCGTGTCCATCGACGCGCTGCTCCGCTCATCGGGCGACTGGCTGGCTGACCGCCTGCGCGCCGTGCCGGCGATCGCCTGATCCAGCCAAGCGGCGCATACATCACTGGCGTCCGAAGGTGACCGCCGCTGGCACGTGACGCGCCGGGTCGTCTCGGCGCTCGTCGGCGCCGGCGCCGGCGCCTGCGCGCGTCCAGCGAAGCAAACGGCCGCGGACGTGGGTCCGGGTCGCCATCCGGTACGCCGAGCGGCGAATGTGATGTTTGACGGACTTCCCGACCGCCGATATGTGCGCCCAGCGAGCGGCGACCGGGCGGCCGCGGCCATGGCGGCCTCGTCCCGCTGGACCGGAATGGGACCTTCGGGGGAACGTTGACGCCCGCACGAAGCCTGCTAGACTGCGCGGACCGCACGGTCTGGCCGCGCGGGAACAGCGCCAGGGAGGCCAGCTTGGCCCATTTCGATCGACAGGATCGTCGCCCGGTCGCCGTCGTCGTCACGACGGATGGTCGCCGTGTGCACGTGCCGATCGAGAGCCGCGGGCTCGCCGACGTATCGCTCCTCGACCTTCTCCTCTCGCTTCCGGTCCTTGGTGGGCTCCTTGAGCTCATTATCGGCTCCCGGCGGGACCGAGGAACGCGGAGGAACGAGCGCTAGGCGCCACGAACCACGCAGACCGAAGGGACCCTCGCCGGGAGGCGAGGGTCTTTCGTTTGTCCGACGACGCTAGAGGGCCCACAGGATGACGACCAGGACCACGACACCAAGACCGCCCGGTCCGGCGCCGGCCGCGGCAGCCGCGCCGACGGCGGCCACGACCGCCGCGCCGGCCGCCGTGCGACGCAGTCACGTGCCGGATGACGGCTCGGCCAGTGCGGCCGCGGTCGAGAAGGCACGCAAGGAGATGCTCCATGACGGCCGCGACCTGCGCCGCACGCGCATCGGGGCGGACGTCCTGTGTGAGGCCCTCCTGCTCCAGGGCGTCGATGTCTTCTTCAGCTACCCGGGCGGCGTCATCCTGCCCCTCTACGACGTCCTGGGCGATTACCCGGAACTGCGCCACATCCTGGTCCGCCACGAGCAGGGCGGCGCCCACGCCGCGGACGGCTACGCGCGCGTCACCGGGAGGGTCGGGGTGTGCATGGGCACGTCCGGTCCGGGTGCCACCAACCTCGTGACCGGGATCGGGACGGCCCTCCTTGATTCCGTGCCGATGGTGGCCATCACCGGCAACGTGCCTGGCGCCCTCATCGGCAAGGACGCCTTCCAGGAGATCGACATCAACGGCATCACGCTGCCGATGACCAAGCACAACTACCTGGTCCGCGACGCCGACGAGCTGCCGAGGGTGATCGCCGAGGCGTTCCACATCGCCCGGTCCGGTCGCCCGGGCCCGGTCCACGTGGACATCACCAAGGACGCGCTCCAGCAGGAGACCCGCGCCGAGCATCCGACCGAAGCGGAGGTCATCGCCGGCCTGCCCGGCTTCCGCCCGAACATGGACGGTCATGGCCGCCAGCTCAAGCTCGCCGCGCAGGAGATCGCCGCGGCCAAGCGCCCGGTCATCCTGGCCGGCCATGGGATCCTCCATGCTGAGGCATGGGACGATCTGAGGACCTTCGCCGAGAAGACCTCCATCCCGGTCGCCTGGACGCTGCTCGGCATCGGGGCGATGGACGAGACCCACCCGTTGGCCTATGGCTACATGGGCATGCACGGCTGGAAGCACGTCAATCGGGCCATCCAGAGCGCCGACCTGCTGATCGCCATCGGCATGCGCTTCGACGACCGGGTCACCGGCAACGTCCGGACCTACGCCCCGTACGCCCGGATCATCCACGTCGATATCGACCCCGCCGAGATCGGCAAGAACGTGGCGGTCGAGGTGCCCATCGTGGGCGACGCGAAGCGCGTCCTCGCGGCCCTGACCCCGATGGTCCCCGAGACCCCGACCGAGGACCGGCGCGAGTACCTGGACCAGCTCGCCGACTGGAAGCGCGACTCTGAGGCGTCGTCCTGGCACGGCTCCGGTGCGTGGCGGGACGGTGTGTTGTCGGCCGATTACGTCATCGAGCGCATCGGCGAGCTGACGTACCACGAGGCGACCTACGTCGCCGATGTCGGCCAGAACCAGATGTGGCTGGCCCGCTACACGGGCTTTCGCAACCCGAACTCGCACGTCAGCTCGGGCGGCCTCGGGACGATGGGCTTCGGCGTCCCGGCAGCCATGGGCGCCGCCCTGGGCCGACCCGACCGCGAGACCTGGGCGATCACCGGCGACGGCGGCTTCCAGATGACCTCGCAGGAGCTGATGACCCTCACCGCCGACCGGATCCCGGTCAAGATCGCGCTCCTCGACAACAAGAAGCTCGGGATGATCCGCCAGTGGCAGGAGATCATCTACGCGGGCAACTATCACTCGTCCAACCTGCCCGGGCCCAATTTCGCGAAGCTCGCCGATGCCTACGGGATCCCAGCCTTCCGGGCGCGGACGCCAGCAGAGGTGGACGACGCGATAAAGGCCGCGCAGGCCGTCGACGGCCCGGCACTCATCTGGTTCGAGATCGCCGAGGAGCAGAACGTCTTCCCGATGATGCCCGCCGGCAAGGGCCTCTCGGACCTCATCGAGAAGTGGGGCGGGGTGGACGAATGAGCGGCGAATCCTCGGGCGGATGGCTTCGCGGGGCTCAGCCTCCGACCTCGGAGAGCGAGGATCGGTTGGCCGCTGAGTCAAGGACCAACGGAGCCGCCCCGCCGTCGCGGGCGCTGCCCGGCGGCGGCGAACTGCGCCGCCACGTGCTGGTGGCCATCGTGCTCAACAAGCCCGGTGTCCTCAATCGCGTGTCGAGCCTCATGCGCGCTCGCAACTTCAACATCGATTCGCTCGCGGTCAGCAAGACCGATCACGAGGACACCAGCCGGATGACGATCACGCTCCACGGCGATGACGTCGCGGTCGAGCAGGCCGCCAAGCAGCTCTACCGGCTGATCGACGTGCTCAAGGTCCAGGACGTCACCTCGGAGCCGACCGTGGAACACGAACTCGCGTTCGTGAAGATCCGCGCGACCGACTCCACGCGGGCGGAGATCCTGCGGCTCGTGGAACTGTCGCGCGGCCGGGTCGTGGACCTGTCCGATGGGTCGGTCATCGTGGAAGTGACCGGCACCGAAACCGAGATCGACGCCTTCGCGGCGCTCGTCCGGACATATGGCATCAAGGAGTTGGTCCGCACCGGCGCCGTCGTGATGGCGAGGGGTTCGGGTTCCATCGAGGAGGCGATCAAGCGATGACGGCGACTATGTACTACGACAACGAAGCGGACCCGACGGCCCTGGCCGGCCAGACGGTCGCGATCATCGGCTACGGCTCGCAGGGCCATGCCCACGCGCTCAACCTGCACGAGAGCGGCGTGAACGTCGTCGTCGGGCTGGCGACCGGGTCCAAGAGCCGGGCGCTCGCCGCGGACGCGGGCCTGACCGTCATGGACGTGGCCGACGCGGTGACCGCCGCCGACGTGATCATGATCCTGGTCCCGGACACGGCCCAGAAGGCCGTCTACGACGCGGAGATCGGCCCGAACCTGCGGGCCGGCCACCTGCTGATGTTCGCCCACGGATTCAACCTGCGCTTCGGGCGCATCGACCCACCGGGCATCGTGGATGTCGGGATGGTCGCGCCCAAGGGCCCGGGTCACCTCGTCCGGTCCGTCTACCAGGCGGGCGGCGGCGTGCCGGCCCTGTTCGCCGTCGAGCGCGACCAAAGCGGCACCGCGCGCGATCGCGTGCTGGCCTATGCCCGGGCGCTGGGCTGCACCCGCGCCGGCGTCCTCGAGACGACGTTCAAGGAAGAGACCGAGACGGACCTGTTCGGTGAGCAGTCCGTCCTGTGCGGCGGCACCTCGGCGCTGGTCAAGATGGCCTTCGAGACGCTCGTCGAGGCCGGCTACCAGCCGGAGCTCGCGTACTTCGAGACGATGCACGAGCTCAAGCTCATCGTCGACCTGATGTATCGGGGCGGCCTCAACTTCATGCGCTTCAGCGTCAGTGACACGGCCGAGTACGGCGACTACGTCAGCGGTCCGCGGCTCATCGATGAGAGCGTCCGCGACCGGATGAAGGCGGTCCTGACCGACATCCAGGACGGGACGTTCGCCGATCGCTGGATCGCCGAGAACGACTCGGGCCGCCACGAGTTCGAGCGCCTGCGCTCGGCCGACCACGACCACCTCATCGAGCGGGTCGGCAGCCGGTTGCGCGCCCAGATGCCGTTCCTGAGCCCGGTCGAGGTCCAGGCCGGCCAGGCGCAGGCATCGACGACCACGCCCGGGGCGGCGCGGTGAGCAGCGCTGGCGTACCGCAGCCGTCGGGGCCGTTCGTCCCGGCGGGTGCCGTGCGCATCTTCGACACCACCCTGCGCGACGGGGAGCAGGCGCCGGGCGCGGGCCTGACCGCCGCGGAGAAGCTGGAGGTCGCTCGTCAGCTGGCGCGCCTCAAGGTCGATGTCATCGAGGCCGGCTTCCCGGCCGCCTCACCGGGCGACTTCGAGGCGGTCCGCCGGATCGCCCTGGAGACGCCCCAGGACATCGCCGTGGCGGCCCTCGCGCGCTGCCGCGACGGTGACCCGCAACGGGCCATCGAGGCGATCAAGGGCGCCCACAAGCCGCCCCTCCACGGGTTCATCGCAACGAGCGACATCCACCTCAAGCACAAGCTCCGCATCGATCGCGAGCAGGCGCTCGCGGACGCCGTCCGCTGGGTGCGCCACGGCCGCCAGGAGCTGGGCCGGGACGCCGAGATCGAGTTCAGTGCCGAGGACGCCTCGCGCACCGACCTCGACTACCTGCTCAAGGTCTACGAGGCGGTCGTCGATGCCGGCGCCAGCACGGTCAACATCCCGGACACCGTCGGGTACGCCATCCCGTCCGAGTTCGGGGCGCTGGTCAAGCGCGTGGTCGACCTGGTCGGCGAGCGGGCCACGGTCAGCGTCCACTGCCACAACGACCTGGGTCTCGCCACGGCCAACACCCTGGCCGCCGTGCAGGCCGGTGCCCGGCAGGTGGAAGTCACGATCAACGGGCTCGGCGAGCGCGCCGGCAACGCCTCCCTCGAGGAAGTCGTGATGGCCCTCCGGACGCGGCCCACGCAGTTCCCGGACCTGGGCTCCGGCGTCGCGACCGAGCAGCTCACGGCGGCCTCGCGCCTGGTCAGCTATCTGACCGGCTTCACCGTCCAGCCCAATAAGGCCATCGTCGGCGGCAACGCCTTCGCCCACGAGAGCGGGATCCACCAGGACGGCGTGATCAAGCATCCGCTGACCTACGAGATCATGACCCCGCAGTCGGTCGGGCTGTCCGGCAGCCACCTCTCGATCGGCAAGCTGTCCGGTCGGCGCGGCCTGCAGGGCAAGCTGCGCGAACTCGGCATCGAGATGGAAGGCGAGGCGCTCGACACGATCTATCGCCAGGCCATCGAGCTCGCCGACGCGAAGAAGGAAGTCACCGACGCCGACCTCATCGCCCTCGTCGAGCAGCGCTCGTCGGAGGTGCCGGCCAGTGTGGTGCTCGTCGGCTGGAGCGTCACCTCGTCGCATGGCGGGAAGGCCACGGGGACCGTGACGGTCACCGTCAATGGCGAGGAGCGCTCGACGGAGGCGACCGGCAACGGGCCGGTCAACGCGCTCTTCCGGGCGGTCGACATGGTCCTCCAGCCGACCCTGGGCTGGCACCCGACCCTGACCGAGTACGAGATCAAGGCGGTGTCCGCCGGTGAGGATGCCCAGGGCCAGGTCCTGGTCCGCTGCCGTCGGTCCTCCGATGAGGGCCCGGGTGCCCTGGTCGTGTCCGGCCACGGGTTGTCGACCAACATCATCGAGGCGTCATTGGACGCCTACCTCGTGGCGACCAACAAGCTCCACGGGGCCGAGATCAACGGCGTGGACGTCGCGTTCCTCACGCCGCGCAGCGAGCAGGGGCTCCCATGAAGGAGAGCGACCTCGCGGGCCAGCCAACGTACCGCGTCGCGATGATCCCGGGCGACGGCGTCGGGCCAGAGGTCGTCGAGGCGGCCCGACGCGTCGTCGCCGCGGTCGCCGAGCGCCTCGGGTTCCGGGTCACCTGGGAAGAGGTCCTCGCCGGCGGCATCGCTATCGACAGGTACGGCGTGGCGATCCGGCCCGAGGACGTCGAGGTCTGCCGGGCAGCCGATGCGATCCTCCTGGGTGCCGTCGGTGGACCGAAGTGGTCCGATCCGTCCGCGCCGGTCCGACCCGAGCAGGCGCTCTTCGCGCTGCGCGGTGGTCTCGGGCTGTACGCCAACCTGCGGCCGGTGACGGTCCATCCGGCCCTCGTCGGGTCGTCGCCGTTGCGCCCGGAGCTCCTGGACGGCGTGGACCTGCTGATCGTCCGCGAGCTGACAGGCAGCGTCTACTTCGGTGAGCGGCAGGAGGCGAGCGGTGCGGCCGGCGACCGCAGCGCGCTCGACACGATGCCGTACCACGAGCGTGAGGTCGCGCGCATCGTGCGCCTCGCGTTCGAGCTCGCCCGCGGCCGCCAGGGCCGGGTCATGAGCGTGGACAAGGCGAACGTGCTGGCCACGTCCCGGCTGTGGCGGACCGTCGCCGACGAGGTCGGGTGCGACTTCCCGGACGTCGCGCTCCAGCACCAGCTGGTCGATTCGTGCGCGATGCTCCTGGTCCGTCGACCGGCCGACTTCGACGTCATCGTCACCGAGAACCTGTTCGGCGACATCCTGTCCGACGAGGCGGCCGTGCTGGCCGGTTCGCTCGGGATGCTGCCATCGGCCTCGCTGGGCGAACGGCAGACCGACCACGGCACGTTCGGGCTGTACGAGCCGATCCACGGCTCCGCGCCGGACATCGCCGGCCAGGACAAGGCCAACCCGATCGGCACGATCCTGTCCGCGGCCATGCTGCTCCGCATGTCGTTGGGTCGCGAGGATGCCGCCGCGGCCATCGAGGCGGCGGTCAGCCGTGCGCTCGACGAGGGCTGGCGGACGGGCGATCTGGCCGACGCCCGCGACGGGACGGACGGGTTGGTCGTGGTCGGCACGACGGCCTTTGCGACGGCCGTCATCGACCAACTGGGCGTGGGCGCGGGCGCCGGAGCTGGGGCGCCGGCATGACCGATCAGCCGGTCATCGTCTACGACACGACCCTCCGGGACGGGACCCAGGGCGAGAACATCACGCTCTCCCTGGCCGACAAGATCCGGGTCGCCCGGATGCTCGACGAGTACGGGATGCCGTACATCGAGGGCGGCTGGCCGGGCTCAAACCCCAAGGACATCGAGTTCTTCGCGGCCGCCCGGACGATGACCTGGCAGACCGCGCGGCTGGCGGCCTTCGGGTCCACGCGGCACCGCTCGAACAAGCCCGGGGACGACCCGAACCTGCGCGAACTGGTCGCCGCAGAGACGCCGGTCGTGACGATCTTCGGCAAGTCGTGGCTGCTCCACGTCACGGAGGTCCTGGGCGCGACGCCCCAGGAGAACCTCGACATGATCGCCGACTCGGTCGGCTTCGTGGCCGATCGCGGTCGGGAGGCGGTCTACGACGCAGAGCACTTCTTCGATGGCTACCGGGCTGACCGCGACTACGCCCTCGCCACGCTTCGAGCCGCGCGCCAGGCCGGCGCCCGGACGCTGGTCCTGTGCGACACCAACGGCGGGACCCTGTCCGATGAGCTGACCCGCATCGTGCTCGATGTGCGCGGCTCGCTGGACGCCGACGACGATGCGCCGGCCGTCACCTGGGGCATCCACGCCCACAACGACTCTGAGCTGGCGGTCGCGAACTCCATGGCCGCGGTCGCGGCCGGGATCCGCCACGTCCAGGGCACGATCAATGGCTACGGAGAACGGGCCGGCAACGCGAACATCGTGTCGATCGTCGCGAACCTCGCGCTCAAGACGCCGCATGCCCTCGTGCCCGCCGGCGGCGGCCGCCTGGAGGGCCTGACCGAGCTGTCGCGCAGCGTCGCGGAGATCGCCAACCAGACGCCCGACGACTACCAGCCCTACGTCGGGCGCTCGGCGTTCGCCCACAAGGGCGGCGTCCACGGTGCGGCCGTGGCCAAGGTGGAGCGCTCGTACCAGCACGTCGAACCGGCGTCGGTCGGCAACGTCGGTCGGCTGGTCGTGTCGGAGCTTGGCGGTCGGGCGAATACGTCGATCCGGGCTCGGCAGCTGGGTCTGGAGCTCGATGGCGTGATCGACGCCCGCGAGCTCTCGAAGCTCATCAAGCAGCTCGAGTCGGATGGGCTGGCGTTCGAGGGCGCGGAGGCGTCGTTCGAGCTCCTCATCCGACGCCACGCCGCCGACTACGCCCCGCCGTTCCGGGTCGTCGACTACACCTGTCTCGTCGAGCAGCGTGACGGGCGCGAACTCCTTGCGGAGGCGACGGTCAAGGTCGCCGTGGATGGGGAGACGCTCCACACGGCCGCGGACGGGAACGGGCCGGTCAACGCGCTGGATGCCGCCCTGCGCAAGGCGCTCCGGGCGTTCTACCCGGCCATCGACGACGTGCATCTCGTCGACTACAAGGTCCGCATCCTGGACGGCGTGGCCGCCACGGCCGCCCGGACGCGGGTCGTCATCGATTCGCAGGACGGAGCGCGCACGTGGTCCACGATGGGCACCGACACGAACATCATCGCCGCGTCCGCGTCCGCGCTGGCCGATTCGCTCGAGTACGCGATCTGGAAGTCCGGCGCGGAACTGCGCCGCCGGGATGAGCGACACTTCACCACGCCCCCCGCGACGACCGCGTCGTCCGCGACCCCGAGGTAGCCTCGCCATGCCGGATCCGACGCCCGCCGCCCCGCCGACCGTCACCCTGACCCGCTGGACCGTGACGTCGGGGTCCAACGCCCGTTCGCGCGGCGCGGTGATCATGGACGCCGGCGACCACCACTGGCGCGCCTCGGCGGAGGGCAACGGGGCGATCGATGCCCTCTACCGGGCGGTCGACAAGGCCCTGGCGGAGATCCTGGATGGGCAGCCCCGCTTGTTGGCGTACGACATCCACGCCCTGGGCGAAGGGACCGATACGATCGGCGCCGTGAGCGTCCGCATCGCGCCGCCGCTGGCCATCGGTGAGCGCGGCCTTGGCGAGTACACCGGCGAGTCGCGCGGCTCGAACATCATCGCGGCCTCGGTGGAGGCCTACCTGGTCGCTCTCAACGCCATGCTCGCCGAAGCGCACTGGCGCGGCGCCCCGGAGGAGGCGGCGGAGACCGGCAAGCGGGCCCGAAAGAAGGCGCCCGTGAGCGTCGGAGCCGCCCGTGAGCGGCGCGCGGAACTCGATGAGGTGGCGGGCGAGATCGACACGGTCGACTGGTTCAACCAGTAGGTGCGCCGGTGACCATCGCCTACGCCGGCGAGCCCGGGGCGTTCGCCGAGGACGCGGTGCTGGTCGCGTTCGGTGACGTCCCGCGGACGGCCCTGGGGAGTTTCCGGGCCGTGTTCGACGCGGTCACGGCCGGGGACGCGGCCGCGGGCGTGGTGCCCATCGAGAACGTCATCCACGGCACCGTCCGCGAGAACTACGACCTGCTCATCGAGTACGACTTGGTCATCCGCGGCGAGGTGGTGGTGCCGGTGCGGCTGGTGCTCGCCGCGTTGCCCGGCCAGCGACTCGACGACATCGAGCGCGTCTACTCGCACATCCAGGCGCTCGGCCAGGCGGAGGCGTTCCTGCGGGCCCGGCCGTGGCAGCTGCTCTCGACGTACAACACGGCCGGGGCCGGCAAGGCCATCGCCGAAGCCGGGGAACGCGGCGCGGCGGCGGTCCTCTCGCCGCGCGCGGCCGGGCTGTTCGGGCTGGAGGTGCTGGCCGACGGAATCGGCGACCTGCCCGATAACCGCACCCGGTTCCTGGTCCTGACGCGACCGGGCGCCGACGGCCCCGCCCTTGTGGATCCGCCGAGCCATCGCCGGACCACGATCGTCGTGGCGGTGCGCAACGAGCCGGGCACGCTGCT
The DNA here is from genome assembly GCA_051306295.1 of Candidatus Limnocylindrales bacterium. Lineage (GTDB taxonomy): Bacteria > Chloroflexota > Limnocylindria > Limnocylindrales > CSP1-4 > SPCO01. The sequence continues at coordinate 14,216 of JBPPMZ010000142.1, read as the reverse complement.
CGCCGTCCTGCGGGTGCTGGCGGACCACCGCCTCAACATGCGCAAACTGGAGTCGCGGCCCAGTCGCGAGCGGGCCTGGGAGTACGTGTTCTGGATCGACCTGGATGGGGATGCGACCGACCCCGCGATGGCGGCGGCCCTCGTCGACATCCGGGCGGTCACGACGGTGACCCGGGTGCTCGGGTCGTATCCGGTCGCGGAGGCCTGACCGACCCCGCCAGCGAGGACTACGATCGGCGCATACGAATCGCGCGGCCCGACCCGGGGCCGGCATCGCGGCCTTGCTGGAGGGATCATGCGCCGCCACCGTCGCCGCCTCGTGTCCGGCCGTCGCGCGCTCAGCGCGGTCGTGGTGATCCTCGTTCTCGCCACGGCGCTCCCTGCCGCTGCGGTCGTCGCCGCCGAGCCGTCGTCCGACCCCGTGCGCAACTCCGGCCGAGTGGTCGTCGGCGACGCGGATCGCCCGGATATCGATGGCGCCCGGGGACCGCGACGGATCGACGTCGGGTCGCTGCCCGCGGCGGTCGATGATGGCGTCGTGCGCGCACGACCGCTCCTGCGCCTCCCCGAGCCTGCCTCGTCGGTGGCGCCCGGCACGTCGCCCCGCTCCCTCGCGGTGGCGCCACCCGCCGCGGAGCTCGCCACGACGAACACCGATGCAGCGGCGACCGAGCCGACCGCCTTCGCGGGCCTCCAGGACACCACCGGCTCCGAGCCGCCCGACCCGTGGATCGCCGTCGGCCCGGACCACGTCATCCAGGCGGTGAACACGACCTTCCGCATCACGGACCGCGGAGGCACGATCCTTGAGACGGTCGCGATGGTCGACTTCTTCGGCATCTCGGCCATCGATCCCGGTGTCTACTTCGCGGAGGTCTTCGATCCGCGCGTCATCTTCGACCGGCTCCAGAACCGCTGGGTGGCCGTCGAGACAAGCTTCGACTGCTATTCGACCACAGAAGCCGCGATCGGCACCGGCTACATCGATGTGGCCATCTCCGACACGGCCGATCCGACGGGCGGTTGGAGCGTGCTGTCCATCGCCTATCCCGATTTCGTCCCGGACTACCCGGGCATCGGCACGTCCACGGACAAGGTCGTCCTCAGCGCCAACGTCTTCCCGCTGGTGGACGGGGTGGGACTCAACGGCTGCGACGTGGCAGAACCCTTCCAGGGCACGGAGATCGACGTGCTGGCCTGGTCCGAGCTGAGAGGGACCGGCAGCGTCAACGTCGACTACTTCCTCAACCCGACCGCCAGCTACTCCACGTGGCGGCCCGCGCTCCAGACGCCCGCGACGTCGGCGACGGTGCACGTGATCGGTCGCGACCTCGCCGACGACGGCGTGCTGTACGCCCAGATCACGGGCTCGCCCGCCGGCGGCGGGGTCACCACCCTGTCGGCCATCACGGACCTTTCGGAGGCCGGGGTGGTCGCCGGGTTCGGGACGCCGCCCCAGCCGGCCCAGCCGGGCACGCCGGCGACCATCGCCAACGCGGTGGACGGTCGACCCACCGATGCGATCTGGCAGAACGGCCGACTCGCCTTCGTGTCCACCTATCCGTGCGATCCCGCCGCCGGCGTGGTCGAGACGCGCGACTGTGTGCGGGTCACCCAGCTGAACACGGCCTCGTCGCCGCCCAGCCGACGCCAGGACTTCCTGCTCGCGAAGGACGGCAGAGACCTGTACATGGGCGGGGTCGGCTATGCCGGGAACGGCGACCTGCACGTCGTGTGGACGCAGTCGTCCGCCTCGGCCGGCGACTATCCGTCGAGTTACGCGGCCTATCAGCGCCTGGCGGCGGCGACCGGATCGCTGAGCCCGGAGGATCCGACCGCCCTGGGCACCGGCACGTACCCGGGCACGCGCTGGGGCGATTACGTGGGCGTGGCCCAGGATCCGCAGGTGCCCAACGCGGCCTGGCAGGCGAACCAGTACGCGCTCGTCAACGGCTGGGCGACGAACGTCTCGCAGTTGCAGACCGGCGGTGCCACATACACGCCGATCACGCCCATCCGCGTGCTCGACAGTCGCAGCGCGCTGGGTGTGACCGGGATCTTCCGGACCGGCCAGCCGCGAAGCTTCACGGTCGCCGGGTTCGCCGGGTCCGCCGGCATCCCGAGTGACGCCATCGCCGTGACGGGCAATGTGACGGTCACCGGCCAGACCTCCGCCGGGTACGTGTCGGTCACGACCACGGCCACCGCGACGCCCGGCTCGTCCACGCTCAACTTCCCCAAGGGCGACACGCGGGCCAACAACGTCACGGCATCGCTGGCGTCGGACGGCCGACTGTCCGCCGTCTTCAAGGGCGCGACGGGCGCGAAGACCCACGTCATCTTCGATGTCACCGGCTACTTCCTGGCAGGCCCCGAGGAGGCGGGCTACAACCCGATCACCCCGGTTCGCATCCTGGACAGTCGTGCCGGGACCGCGATCGGGCTCGGCGGTCGGTTCAAGAACGGGATCCCACGCCGGCTCACCGTCGAGGGGGCGGGCGGCGGCGCCATCCCGACCGGCGCCGTCGCCGTCACGGCCAACCTGACGGTCGTCGGCCAGACGAGCGCCGGCTACGTCTCGGTCCTGACCGGGAACGACGCGACCCCGGCCACCTCCAACCTCAACGTGCCTAGGGGCGACAACCGGGCCAACGGCCTGACCGCCAAGCTTGCGGCCGGGTCCATCTGGCTCGTGTTCAAGGGCGCGGCCGGATCAAGGACGGACCTGATCCTGGATGTCACCGGCTACTACCTGCCGTCTGCGGGCGGCGGAGGACTCCAGTTCTTCGCGTTGGACCCGGGGAGGCTCATGGACACCCGGACGAGCGTCCTCTCCGGCCTCACCGGCAAGTTCACCTCGGGAACGCCGCGCACGCTGGATACGGACGGCCATTGGGGCATCCCGGCGGGCGCCCAGGCCGTCACCGGCAACCTGACCGTCGTCGGCCAGAACGGCGCAGGATTCGTGTCGATCACGCCCGCGCCGAACACCGCGCCGACGACCTCGACGATCAACTTCCCATCGGGCGACACCCGCGCGAACGGCGTGACGGGGCCGCTCTCAGCCGGGAACATGTCGATGGTCTACAAGTCGTCGGGCGGCAAGACGACCCACCTCATCCTGGACGTGACCGGCTACTTCAAGTAGGCCTCGCCCGGCGCGGCGATCAGATCGCGCTGGTGCACGCCTTGCACTTGCTGGCGTCCAGCGCGTTCGCCTCCTTGCAGAACGGGCAGGTCTTGACCTCGTCCGCGGGCGCTTCCTTCAAGAACATCTTGCTGATCCAGAAGACGACGAAGGCCACGATCACGAACGACAGGATCGCGTTGAGGAAGGCGCCCCAGCGGATGGCCACCTCGGTCGCGGCATCCCCACCGACCGCCGCCTTGAGCACGACCTTCAGGTCGGAGAAGTCCACGCCGCCCAGGGCCATCCCGATGGGCGGCATGATGATGTCGTTGACCAGCGAGGTGACCACGGTCCCGGCCGCCGCACCGATGATGACGCCGACGGCCAGGGCCAGCGCATTGGTCTTGAGCAGGAATCCCTTGAACTCAGACAGCACGTCGAGCCCGGTGGCCGCTCAGTGCTCGACCACCCTGGGCAGGTCCTTCGCTGCGTCGATCCAGCCCTGCTCGAGCAGGTCGTCCGTGGTGGTCACGCCGGCCGCGGCGAGCTTGGCGGCGTAGGCGGGGCCGATCCCCTCGACGTCTTCGATCTTCATGCGTGCTCCTGCGTGTGACGGTGGGCCTGGCGGCTCGGGGGGCCGATGATACCCTTGCCCACTCCCCGAGGACGACCCGGTGACGACCCACGGCACCCCAGCGGAGGCAGGCATGGACCAGGCGTTCAAGGACGCGATCACGGCCGGCTACACGCTCGACGAGCCGGCCATCGTGCTGGGCAGCGCGATGCACGAGGGCGAGCTGTTCAACGACACGCGCGTCCAGATCGCCCTGTCGATGCTCAACCGGCACGGCCTCATCGCCGGCGCGACGGGGACCGGCAAGACCAAGACCCTCCAGGTGATGGCCGGGCAACTCTCGCAGGCCGGCGTCCCGGTCTTCGTGGCCGACATCAAGGGCGACCTCACCGGTCTCGCGGCGCCAGGCGGGACCACGCACCCCAAGCTGATCGAGCGGAATGCGTCGCTCGCCTGGACGTTCCAGCCAGCCGGGCACCCGGTCGAGTTCCTGTCGCTGTCGGGCAAGCTCGGGTCGCAGGTGCGGGCCACGGTCCATTCGTTCGGGCCCCTGCTCCTGGGCAAGGTCCTGGACCTCAACGAGACGCAGACCAGCATCCTGGCCCTGATCTTCAAGTACTGCGACGACAACGACCTGCCGCTCCTGGACCTCAAGGACCTGGCGACGACCCTGAAGTTCCTGTCCAGCGATGAGGGCAAGCCGATCCTGGCCGAGTACGGCGGGATGTCCAGCGCGTCGGTGGGGGTGCTGCTGCGCTCGATCGTCGTGATCGAACAGGAAGGCGCGGACGTCTTCTTCGGGGAGCCCGAGTTCGATGTCGAGGACCTCCTCCGGACCGACGCGAACGGCGCGGGCATCATCTCCATCCTCGAGCTGTCGGACATCATGGATCAGCCGCGGCTGTTCTCGACATTCATGCTCTGGATGCTGGCCCAGCTCTATGAGCAGCTGCCGGAGGCCGGCGACCTCCCCAAGCCCAAGCTGTGCTTCTTCTTCGACGAGGCGCACCTGCTGTTCAACGACGCGTCCGACGCGCTGATGGACCAGATCGAGCGCACCGCACGGCTCATCCGGTCCAAGGGCGTCGGGATCTATTTCGTGACCCAGGTCCCGGCCGATGTGCCGTCGTCGGTGCTGGCGCAGCTCGGCAACCGCGTGCAGCACGCGTTGCGCGCGTTCACGTCGGAGGACGCCGACAACCTGCGCAAGGCCGCGCGGACCTTCCCGATGACCGACTTCTACGACGTGGAGACGACCATGACGTCGCTCGGGACCGGGGAGGCGCTGGTCACTGTGCTCTCGCCCCGGGGCGTGCCGACCCCCCTGGCGGCGACGCGCCTCATCCCACCCGATTCCCTGATGGCGCCGATCGAGGAAGTCGTCTTCCGCGGCCACATCGCGATGAGTCCGCTCCAGGCGAAGTACGGCGCGACCGTCGACCGCGACAGCGCCCACGAGCGCATCACCGGACGGATCGCGGCCGCCCGCGCGGCCTCGATCGCGGCGACCCAGGAGGCCGCCATGCGCGCCGGGGTTCAGCCCACGACCGCCGCGGGCATGAACTCGATGACCCCAGCCCAGCTCGAACGCGAGATGAAGCGTCAGCAGCGGGAGTTCGAGGCCGCCCAGGTTCGCGCGGCGCGCGAGGCGGAGCGCCAGCGCAAGGCCGAGGAGAAGGCGGCCGTCGCGTCGGCGAAGGCACGCCAGAAGACGTTCGACACGGCGTTGCGGACGGGCGGCAAGGTCGTCACCTCGCGCCTTGGCCAGGACATCGTCCGCGGCATCTTCGGCACCCTGTTCGGCGGCGGCAAGAAGGGCTGACCGTGGCATCCGGGGGCGTCGAGACCTGGACGGACCCGGACTGGCTGGCCGGACATCTTGCCTGGGTGGAGGCGCGGCTGGGGGAACACGGCCGCCGTCGGAGCGGCGACGTCGAAGCCCGGCCGCGGCCGTGGTCTGCCGTCTTCCGAATCCCGACCGACTTCGGGCCTGTCTGGTCGAAGGCCAACGGCCCCGGACCGTTCCATGAGGGGCGGCTTCTCGAGGTGTTCGCCCAGGTCGGGGAGACGGGCGCGCTCCTGCCGCTGGCCGTCGATGTCGAGCGGGGATGGTTGTTGCTCGATGACGGCGGGCCGATGCTGCGCACCCTGGTCGCCCCAGATGGTCGCAACGGCGACACGGACCTTTGCCGCTGGGAGCATGTCCTGCCGGCCTACGCCGCGCTCCAGCGACGCATGGAGCGCCATGTCGAGGCGATGCTCGGCGCGGGTGTGCCGGACGAGCGACCGGGACGGCTCCCCGAGACCCTGGCCCGATTGCTCGACACGGAGGCGGTCTGGGCGCGGGTCGACAAGGAGGACCGACCCTCGGCCGATGCCGCCAGGCGCCGCCTTCGGGACCTGGCCCCGATCGTCCGCGACCTCGCCGCGGAACTGGAGGCGTCCGCGATCCCTCCGACGATCGATCATGGCGACCTGCACGGCAACAACATCGTGATCGGCGATGACGGGGTACCGCGATTCTTCGACTGGGGCGACGCGGTGGTCGCCCATCCCTTCCAGACGATGGCCGGCACCCTCGGCTCCATCGGCCACCACGCGGGGCTGGATCCGTACGGCCCGGACCTGGATCGTGTGCGTGATGCGTACCTGGAGGCTTGGACGGAGGTCGCGTCGCGTTCGACGCTGGCCCGCCTGACCCCCCTGGCCATGGACCTCGGGCACATCGCGAAGGCGGGCGCCTGGGAACGGGCGCTGACCGGCCTCACCCCCGACGCGATGGATGGCCACCATGGCGCGACCGCGGCGTGGCTGGTCGACCTGGCGGTGCGCCTGGCGGGGTGAAGCGATCGATCGGTGCGTGCCCGCACCGATAGGTTGTCACCGTGCCGACACCTTAGCCAGAAACGCTTGACCCGGTACTTTCGTACTGGTACACCACCCGACACATCGAGTCGCTGCGGCCGGGGGGCCGCGCCTCGGTAGAGGGTCTGCCGGCTAGGCAGTGGCCAGGGACCACGGCGCGCACCGGTTAGGCGGGACTGGCGCTGAACCGCGACCGGGTCGCTGTTCGGCCAATTCGCGGACTCCGGGGGATAAGGAGTCGGGCGTGGCTGCACACGGAGCACCACCACGTGGTGGATCGGCCGTATCGGTCCACGCCCCTCGACATCAGCCGGTCGAGAGACCGAGCCGAGAACCTCGCGCCCTGAACGCGAGGGTCTCGCCTCGCGCCTCAAGTGCCCAGATTGATACGGTCCGTTGGGGACCGCGCATCCAGTAGGGGGAGGGAGCGAACGTCACCACGATCGAGCGCGCAGCAGTTCCCGTCAGACCAACCACGTCATCGAGTCGATCAAGCCGCGAGGGAATGCGGCCGGGATCCCATGCGGCCTACGGGCCAGGAGATATCAACGTGATCTGTTCATTCAACGGGAGGGTGCCATCGTGTTGAGTCGATCCTTCACCCCGAAGCGGCGTGGCCGGCGTCCGCTAGCCGTGATCGCCGTGATCGCCCTTGTCAGCGGACTCGTGCTCGCCGCCGGCTCCGCGCTGGCGGTGCACGATGACGAGTTCCAGCTGGACGGCGATACGACCTCGGCCGTCGCCCAGAACGTGCCGGACTCCGCGGTTCAGGTCCTTGACTGGAACGACCTGTTCAACGCCAACGGCTCGAACACAAGTGTGATCAATCCGAACGGTGGCGCCGGCGACTTCACCGCGGGGTCGTTCAAGCGCGACTTCCGCGCCAAGGCGACGAGGAACGGCGATTGCACCGCGCCCGCCGCGCTCACCAGCTCCGGATTGATCTTCTGCACCAACGACTCCACGACGTTCGCGACCGGTTCGAAAGACATCCTTGCTATCTCGGGTTGGCAGTGCAACCGGGACAACAACGTCAACAGCAAGATCGACATCATGAACGCGTATGCCGCCCAGTACCAGGACGGCACCGACCGGATCATGTACTTCGGTCTGGACAAGAACGTGGACAACGGCAACAACAACGTTGCCTTCTGGTTCCTCAAGGATGGGACCGTAGACTGCGACTCCGCGGGCGGCGCCGTGACGTTCACGGGCCAACACCGGGACGGTGACGTCCTCGTCGTGTCGGCGTTCACGGGTGGCGGCGGCGTCAGCAACATCGACGCCTATCGCTGGGACGGCACGAACAACTGCATCGACAACCCCAGCTTGGCCGGCGTTTGCGACGCTAGCCCCGTGGCGAGCGGTGGCGACTGCAAGGACGCGGCCACGCTCGACAACATCTGCGCGACGACGAACTCAGGACCCAAGGAAGAGAACGACAACATCACCACCAAGTGGCCCACGGCAGACGGGACGCTCGGGATCGGCATAACGGTCGTTCCGCCCAACTTCTTCGAGGGCGGCATCAACCTGACGAAGGTGCTTGGGGGAGCGGCGTGCTTCTCGACGTTCGTCGCCGACACGCGCTCCTCGCAGTCTCTCACGGCCACGTTGTTCGACTTCGCACGCGGCCAGCTCGGTGGCTGCACCACGACGCTGACGACGAAAGCCGGTCTCAGCACGACGCCGATCACCGGCGAGGTCGCCTCGCCGGCCAGCATCGGCGGCGGCAGCGTCTCGTCCGGCACGGACACGGCGAACATCGTCATCACGGGATCGCAGACCTGGGCCGGGACGCTGAGCTTCTACCTCTGCGGCCCTGACGCCAACCTGACGACCTGCGATCCGACCAAGGGCGTCAAGGTCACGGAGACAGCAGTGAGCAACGCCTCACCCGCCACTGCCTTCGTATCCGGGACGGCGACCCTCACCTCGGCCGGCAAGTACTGCTGGTTCGCGCGCTTCCAGCCAGATCAGGCATCGGCGGCCGCCGGCATCCAGCCGGACGACGATCAAGGCGGCGCCCTTGAGTGCTTCACGGTCGCGAAGGTGACCCCGGATCTCTCGACAAGCGCCGGACCCGACGTCACGCTCAATCAGCCGGTCACCGATTCGGCCACGCTCGTCAAGGCCGCGAAGGAGCCGGGCTCCAACGGCGGCAACACCAACTACCCGTCGATCAATGCGACGAATGGTGCCTTCGCCGGGACGATCACGTTCCTGCTGAAGGGCCCATCGGCCACAGGCTGCGGCTCCACCGCGGCCGGCACCGCTAACACCGCATTGAGCCTGAACGTCACGGGGAACGGCTCGTACGGGCCGGTCAGCTTCACGACGACCCAGGTCGGAAACTTCCATTGGCAGGCGACGTACGCGAACGCCAATTCGGCGAACAACACCGCTCCAGTGACGCACAACGCCAACTGCGACGATACGACCGAGGACGTGATCGTCACGGGCAGCGCCGCCTTCACCACAGCCCAGAACTGGCTCCCGAATGACTCGGCGACGTTGACGGCTCCCACCGGGACGACGCTCAACGGCACCCTCACGTTCACGCTCTACGGGACCGCGAACTGCAGTGGAAGCTCCCTCTACACGGAAAGCTTCACGATCACTGCTGGAGCTCCAGCCGGTACTACCAGGACGACGACCAACGGTTCCGTTCCGGGCACCACGTACCTGGCTACGGCGTCAGGATCCTACTCGTGGCTCGTCACCTACGACGATTCCTCGCTCAATGACCCAAGCAACTCGTGCAAGGAGGACACGACCCTCACGCTCGACAACACGACGGATCCGACGCCCTGACGAGGGCACCCGTCTGAAGTTTCGCGACATGGAACGAGGCCCCGGCACCGCCGGGGCCTCGTTCCTGTTCTCTGAGCGTGCCGGGGGCACTGCGACTCAGGCGTTACGCCCCGGCGTGGAAGCTCATCGAGGCGTACTTGGCCCACCCCTTCCGGGTGTAGTACACGAGCGATGCCGTGCAATCGGCAGCCCCGGTCTGCCACGAGCCAGAGGCCAAGCCGAAGTTCCGGTTGGTGTCGAGCGAGGCTTCGAAGTACCCCTTCCGTCCCATGAGGACCCTCGAGCCACCCTGGAAGCACTCAAGCTGGACGTACGGGGCGGTGTTGTTCGTGATGATGTCGAAGGTCACGACGTCGCCACGATTCGGAGCGCCGTCCGCGTTGTCGTCCACCACGAGCGGCGCGAGTCGAATCTCCCCGCTGTACGCGGAGCTAGGCCCGCCGCCCTTGCCGGCGAACGCCGTGCCGGCCATCAAGCCGACCACGAGCATGGCGACAAGCGTGCCCTCAAGCACAGCGAGGGCCGAGTGGGAGGCGATCCTCCGAGCATGTTTCATGCGAGACCTCCTGTGGGGTCCCGATCCACCGCCGCCCTGACGGCTTGCGGTTCGGCAACCCGGCTGGCTGGACGGTCGTCCAGCCCCGTGGCTTTGCGTCCCCGACTCACATCGGGCTTGCCCGTTCGATCCTCCCGGTCAGCGCGTCGCCGCGTGGCCGGTCGCCGCTCGAGCGTCGCGTGGTTCGTCTCGCCCGGGCTGCTGGGAGTCAGCCTAGGTCGCTGGGGGTGACGGAACCAATGGGCGCAAGGTACCGGCGTGCCGCCGATTCGTCTGGGCCACGAGCTACGCAGAACCGACCAGTCGTCACCAGAATCCGCCGCCCCCGCCGGTTCCCTGGTGCGTAGGTGCGCCGCCTACTCGATGACGAGCGTCTCCGGTACGTCGTCGGCGACGGGCGGGTACGTCGGCTTCAGGGCCGCGATCGTGTCGGCCAGAATGGTCGCCACGGCGAGATTGCGGAACCAGTTCCGGTTGGCCGGGATCACGTACCACGGGGCCTGGCCGGTGGACGTCTTCGAGAGCGCCTCGTCGAAGGCCGCCTGGTAGTCGTCCCAGCGCTTGCGCTCCTCGAGGTCGCCCATCGAGAACTTCCAGCGCTTGGTCGGGTCGTCGAAGCGCTCCTGGAAGCGCTGGCGCTGCTCGTCGCGGTCGATCGACAGGAAGCACTTGACGATGGTCGTGCCGTTGTCAGCGAGGTGGCGCTCGAAGGCATTGATCTCCGCATAGCGCTTCGACCAGACGGCCTTGGGCACGATGCCGTGGACGCGCACGACGAGCACGTCCTCGTAGTGCGATCGATTGAAGATGCCGATCTCGCCCTTGCGCGGTACGGCCTTGTGGACGCGCCACAGGTAGTCGTGCGCCAGTTCCTCGCTGCTCGGGACCTTGAACGAGGTCACCGGGCAGCCCTGCGGGTTGAACGCCTCCATGACCTTGTTGATCGTGCCGTCCTTGCCGGCGGCGTCGATGCCCTGCAGGACGACGAGGACGGACCGCTTCGACTCCGCCCAGAGCCGGTCCTGGAGATCGGCCAGTCGAGCGAGCTGACGCTCGAGCTCGGGCTCGCCGCGCTCCTTGTCCCAGCCATGCGTCGCGCGGGGGTCAAGGCTGGCGAGGTGGATCCGGGAGCCGGACGTGACGCGCAGGGCGTCGCGAAGGTCGGTCAAAGGCGGCCGGGCTTGGGCTCCTTCGCTCACGGTCGCAGCTCGACGAAGCCAGCCGCTGCGAAGTCGCCGTCGAAGGCAAAGGCCCCGCTGACACCCAGCCGTCGCATCAGCGCGAAACTCGTCGCGTCAACAAAGGAGTACTCGCGCTCGTCGTGACGCTTGAGCCAGCCGATCGCGTCAAGCTCCGTCGCCTCGTCGACATGTTCGATCTGGAGCCGCACGGCGTCATCGAGAAAGTCGAGGAACTGCGCCGCCGATGCATGGCCGGCGCGCCTGCGCAGGAACGTCCATGTTTCGCCCCGAACGTGATTCGTGCTGATCAGCGGCACCGACGCGTTGGTATGCAACAAGTCGCGGGCTGCCGCGTGATGGTCGTCCCGTCGATTCCGGAGCGCGACCCAGAAGGACGTGTCCACGAAGATCATCCGTACACGACTTCGTCGATATCTGCCGGTTCGAACGAGTCCACCCCCACCATCTTCCACAGCGGATCGTCCTCGATGGGCGGAAGGGTCCGGAGGGCGTGGCGCACGTGCCTCCTGATGAGCGCGGCTTTGGACGTGCCCTCGCGAACTGCCTGGGCGCCAAGTGCCTCGTCAAGATCTTCGTCGATCATGATCTGGAGTCGCTTCATTCGGGGATGTTACCTCACCTTGACAGGATGACGTAAGTGAGGTCCGCGTATCATTGCGCAGCATCACATCAGGCATCCGCAGGAGCACCACCCGATGACCGTCGTCGGCACGAAGCCACACCCGATCTTCCTGGCCGGACGCTGGGTGACCTCACCAGACGTGCTGACCATCGCCAACCCGGCGAACCCTGACGAACCGGCGGGTGCCACGTACACCGCGACACCCGAGCAGTACGAGGAAGCGGTCCAGGCGGCGGTCGCGGCCTTCGAGGTCACCCGCAAGCTGCCCGCCTACGAGCGCGGCCGGGTCCTTCGGGACATCAGCGCCGGCATCAAGGCTCGTCGCGAAGAGCTGGGACGGCTCATCGCGCTCGAGGCGGGCAAGCCCATCCGCGATGCCCTCGTCGAGGTCGACCGGGCGGTCCTCACCTTCCGCCTTGGCGCGGAAGAGGCCGAGCGCATGACCGGCGAACTCATCCCGCTCGACCTGCTTCCCTCGTCGAAGGACCGGGTCGGCATCACGCGGCGCTTCCCGATCGGGCCGATCGCGGCCATCAGTCCGTTCAACTTCCCGCTCAATCTGGCCGCACACAAGCTCGCGCCGGCGATCGCCTCGGGCAACCCGATCGTCCTCAAGCCGCCCTCCAAGGACCCCCTCGTGATGCTCGCGGTGGCGGAGATCATCGAGTCCGCTGGCGTGCCTGCTGGGATGGTCAGCATCCTGCCGATGACCCGTGAACTCGGCGACCGGATGGTCGCCGACGAGCGCTTCAAGCTGCTGACCTTCACCGGTTCTCCGAGCGTGGGCTGGCGGATGAAGGAGCGAGCCGGCAAGAAGAAGGTCGTGCTCGAGCTCGGCGGCAACGCGGCGGTCATCGTCGATGCCAGCGCGGACCTGGATTGGGCCGTGAAGCGGACACTCACCGGGGCCTTCGCCTATGCCGGCCAGGTGTGCATCAGCGTCCAGCGGATGTTCGTCCACGAGGCGGTCTGGGACGCGTTCATGGAGCGCTTCCTGGCCGGGGTGGCGGCCCTCAAGGTCGGTGATCCGCTCGACCCGACGACCGATGTCGGACCGATGGTCGATGCCCACCAGGCGAGCCGCACGCAGGCCTGGGTGGACGAGGCCGTGGCCATGGGCGGGACCGTGCTGGCCGGCGGCCGGGCCGAGGGCACCTTCTTCCCGCCGACGGTCCTGACCGACGTGCCGACGACCGCCCAGGTGTGCAGCAACGAGGCCTTCGCGCCGCTGGCCGTGGCGTTCAAGTTCGCGACCCTCGACGAGGCCATCACCAGGGTCAATGACAGCATGTTCGGGCTCCAGACCGGGGTCTTCACCAACGATCTCGCCGGCGCCTGGCGGGCGTTCGGCGAGCTCGAGGTCGGGGGCGTCATCGTCAACGACACCCCGACCTACCGGATCGACCACATGCCCTATGGCGGGGTCAAGGATTCGGGGCTCGGCCGGGAGGGCCTGCGCTGGGCGATGGAAGACATGACCGAGATCCGCATCCTGGTCCTCGCCCAGCCGGGCTGAGCGGGGCCGCCGACTCGCGGGCTCGGCGCTTCGGCATGTAGAGCTGTGGCTGCTCCGGGACGCCAGCTCAGAGGCCGCAAGCCCTCGATCCTCGGCATGCAGAGGCCGGGCTGCTGGTAAGGCCCTGATTCGGCCGTTCGGGACGGCCGGACGCCCGCATCGATCGCGTACCAGAGCTGTGCCTGCTGCATGCCGAAATTCGGGCCGGGGAGCCGAGGACCACGGGGCCCGGCCGAGCGCCCAGGGCGGACGTCAGAGTCCGAAGCGCTCGATCGCTCGACGGCCGACGTCGGCGGCGATGGCCAGCGACGAGGTGGCCGCCGGTGACGGCGCGTTCACCACGTGCAGGACCCGATCGCCGCCGCGGAACCGGAAGTCATCGACCATGGTGCCGTCGAGGTCCACCGCCTGCGCCCGGATCCCCGACGGTCCGAAGGTGATCTGGTCGCCGCGGAGTTCCGGGATGAAGCGCTGGAGCTCGGCCAGGAAGGCGGCCTTGGACCAGTCGCGCCACATCTCCGATGCGCCCATCTTCCAGAACCGGGTCGCCAGGCGCAGGAACCCACGACTGCCCAGGACGCCCGCCAGGTCGCGGATGCTGACATCGCGCCGGCGGTAGCCAGTCCGGGCGAAGGCGAGCACGGCGTTGGGGCCGGCCCAGACCTCGCCGTCGATGCGCCGCGTGAAATGGACACCCAGGAATGGGAAGCGCGGATCCGGAACGGGGTAGACCAGCCCATTGACCCGGGAGCGGGCATCCGGTGTGAGCGTGTAGTAGTCGCCCCGGAACGGGATGATCCGCTCCGTGCCGGCCCCCGGCGTCATCGATGCGACCTGGTCCGCCCACAGCCCGGCGCAGCCGATGACCGCGCGAGCCTGCAGGTCGCCGCCGCTGGTCGTCAGGGACAAGTCGGCTGCGCCCGCGTCGATCGAGCGA
>JBPPMZ010000141.1:0-42769 GCA_051306295.1 Candidatus Limnocylindrales bacterium | reverse complement strand
GGGAGGTCCTGTACCGGCAGCGACTCCAGGTGGAACGCGACCTGCGGGCCGGCGCGATGGCCGGGGACTCGGTGTTGGGCGCGGACCCGGTCGGTGGCGGCGAGGCGGAGGGCTCCCGATTCCCCGATGTGGGCGCCGCGCTGGCAACGGCCGGGCGCTGGGCACGGACCGGGGCCACGGTCGTGCTGGCGGCCGCGGCGGACGATCGCACGGGCCAGCTCATCGACCGGGCGGCCGGGCCGCAGTGGCGCTGGGCCGCCAGGGCAGCATCCGTGGCCGCGGTCGCCGCGCGGGCGGCACTCAACGCCGAACCGTCAAGCGAGGCCGATCGGCGCTCCAGCCAGGCAGCCGGCGAGCCAGCCGCGTTCCCGGTGCCACCGCCGAGCGAGTCCGTCAGTCCGCTCGATCACTCCCGGTGACGTAGAGCCGACGTCGCGGGATCCCGCTCGACACCGAGACCTGGCGGGCGGCGTCCCCTCGGGCGACCCCGTCATGGACCAGCCGTTCCACCTCGCCGAGCGCGTCCACCAGGGCCGCATCTTCGGAGGTGCCACCGTCCGCCGTGGCTGCCGCCGAGCCACTCACCGACCCCATGCCCACGACCAGCACGAACTCGCCGCGCGCGGGGATCGACCCGGCAGGTCCATGCCCAGCCGCCTCCGCCAGCTCACCCAACGGCCCGCGCACGATCTGCTCATGGAGCTTGGTCAGTTCCCGGCACACGGCCCCGACTCGTGCCGCGCCGCAGGCCGCCGCGAGATCCCGGAGCGTGCCCGCGACCCGGCCGGGCGCCTCGTAGATGACCGTCCCGCGCTCGTCCGCGGCGATGGCCGCCAGGCGCTCGCGGCGGTCTCGCCCGGAGCGCGGCAGGAAGCCCTCGAACGACCAGCGCGGACCGGCCACGCCGCTCGCGGCCACGGCGGCCAACACGGCCGAGGCCCCGGGGATCGGCACCACGACGCCGCCTTCCCCCGCCCAGGCGGCGACCAGATCCGCGCCGGGGTCGCTCACGCCCGGTGTGCCCGCATCCGTGATGACCGCCAGATCGGAACCGCCGCGCAGATGCTCCAGCAGCGCGACCAGCCGCGCCGGCCCGCTCCGGGCATGGAAGCTCGTCAGTCGGGCGCTGATCCCGTGGCGGTCAAGCAGGCGCTTGGACAGGCGCGTGTCCTCGGCCGCGATGAGCGGCACCGCGGCCAGCACCTCCAGCGCCCGGAGCGTGACATCCGACAGGTTGCCGATCGGCGTGGCGACGACGTACAGCGTGCCCCCCGTGCCCCGGCTGGGCTCGCCGCTCACCCGCGGGCCGAGCCCGGCCGTCGACGCGGGTACAGGTAGTCCACGCCCGCGGTCCGCGGCCCGAGCTTGGCGATCGGCGGGACCTGGCGCTTGAATTCGGCGCCGGCGATCATCCGGTCGACCCGCTCGATGAGCGCCCGCGAGAAGCCGAGGGCCACGACCTCGTCCACGGAGCGGCGCTTGTCGACCCGCCAGAAGAGCAGCCGGTCGAGCTCGGGATAGCTGAAGCCGGCCTCGGTCTCGTCGGTCTGGCCTGGCCACAGGTCGGCCGATGGCGCCTTGCGGATGATCGCTTCCGGGACACCGACGGCCGCGGACAACTGGCGCACCTGGCTCTTGTACAGGTCCCCGACCGGGTTGAAGGCGCACGCGCTGTCGCCGAAGACCGTCGTGTAGCCGATGAGCGATTCGGTCTTGTTGCCCGTCCCGACGACGAGCCCGCCCCAGGTGACTGACCGGTCGTACAGCACGCTCATCCGCATCCGGGCCATGAAGTTGCCCCGCCGCAACGCGGACGCGTCGGTGTCCGGCCCGTAGAAGCCATCGACCATCGGCGTGATGTCGACCAGCTCCGAAGCGCAGCCAAGGCGACGGACGACTTCCTCCGCGTCCGCACGCGAGGCCGGCGACGACGTCCGGTACGGCATCAGCACGCACAGCAGACGATCCGCCCCGATCGCCTCCGTGACGAGGTACGCGACGAGCCCCGAATCGATGCCGCCGGACAGCCCCAGCACCACCCGCTCGAAGCCGGCCTGGCGGAGCTGGCCGCGGATGAACTCGGCGATGACCCGCCGGGCGATGTCCGTGTCGATGGCCAGTTCGGTCGGCAGCTCGAAGACGGGGTCGGCGGTGGTCATCCCTCGACGACCTCGAGGTCCGGGCGGAAGCCGATCGGATGGTGGGGCGGATCGCCGGGTGCCACGTCGAGACCGGGGGCCGAACCGGGCTCGCTGGTCGTGTCGGCCGCAAGGCCGCTCCGTTCTGCGACGATCCGCCCCAGCTCGCGGGCGTGGAGCTCCGGCCGCTCGTCACGGAGCAGCGGCAGGCCGATGCGCTCGCGACGGATGTCGGCCGGGGCGATGTCGACCGTGTACAGACCCTCGTCGTACAGCGGTGCGCTGAAGATGGCGGCCCCATCGGGCCCGATGACCTCCGAACCGCCCCAGAACGAGATCGACTCGTCCACCCCGACCCGGTTGCAGAAGATGACGAACGAGGTCGTCAGCTGCGCGTAGGTGCGCATCAGGTTCCGCCACGAGGTCGCCGTGCCCAGGCCGACCTCGTTGGTCGCCGCCAGGTCGCGCCCCGGCGACGACGACACGTTGATGAGGATCTGCGCCCCGTCCAGGGCCAGGAGTTGGGGCACGGAAAGGTGCCAGAAGTCCTCGCACACCCCGATGCCCAGGCCGACGCCCAGGCGCGACGGCACGGCCCGGAGCATGTCCCCCGGCGCGAAGAAGCGCCGCTCGTCGAACAGGCCGTAGGTCGGCAGGTAGAGCTTGCGGTGGACGTGCCGGATCTCGCCGTCCTCGAGCAGGACGGCGGCGATGAACAGGCGATGATCCGCCGACTCCTCGACGAAGGACACGACCGCCGAGAGCCCCGTGGTCGCCGCGGCCAGTGTCGCAAGGCGCGGATCGTCCAGGCGCATCGCGACCTCCGACGCCAAGTCCTGGAGCTGATACCCCGTCAGCCCGAGCTCCGGAAAGACGACCAGGTCAGCCCCCGCCTCGCGCGCGGCCCCCAGCAGCTCGTGGTGGCGGGTGAGATTGGCCTCGAGCTGGCCGAGCCCGGGCGCGATCTGAGCGAGGGCGATGCGGACGCTGTCCATGCGACGGAGGATACGCGACGACACGTTGCAGAGCCGCCTCCCTGAGCGTGACGACGGCCGACGCTGGTGCTAGGCTTCCGGGCACCCGCGCACATCGGGAGGTGTGCATGAGGTCCGCGCAACGCCCCGCCGTCCGGACAGGGAGGCAGAACGGTCCGGCCCCGGGGCTTAAGAGGAGGAGTCCAGCGCATGATCCGATCACGCAAGTGGTCGCCCAGGTTCGCGGCATTGGCCGCGACCGCGGCGATCGTCTTCGCGGCCTGTAGCGGCTCGACGGCCACCACCGCGCCGTCGACCGGCACGGAGAGCACGGCACCGACCACGGCGCCCGAAAGCTCTGCCCCGTTCGAAGCCATGGTCTATCCGGCCACCGGCGAGGCCCCGTGCGGCCAGGCCGAGGCCCCCGATGCCGAGCATTCGGCCTACACCGGCAACTTCAAGAAGGTCTCCGCGACCGACGAGAAGACCGTCGTCTTCGAGCTCTGCAACCCGGATGTCGCGTTCCTGTCCAAGATCGCCTTCACCTCGTTCGCGATCAACGACGGCGCCTGGCTGGAGTCGAAGATCGACCCGGCCGGCACCACCAACCAGGCCATCGTCTCCGAGGTCAACGGCACGGGCCCCTACAAGCTCGAGAAGTGGAACCGCGGCTCGGACGTCACCCTGGCGCGCAACGACGCGTACTGGGGCGAGAAGGCCAAGACGGAGAAGCTCATCGTGCGCTGGAGCGCGGAGGCCGCCCAGCGACTCGTCGAGCTCCAGTCCGGCCAGGTCGACGGCATCGACAACGTCGGACCGACCGACTTCACCACCGTCGAGGGCAACGCCGACCTGCAGCTCAAGCCGCGCGAAGGCCTGAACGTCTTCTACGTCGGCTTCAACAACACCTTCGCCCCGTTCGACAAGGAGCAGGTCCGCCAGGCGATCGCCATGGGCATCGACCGCAGCCAGATCGTCGTCAACTTCTACCCGCCCGGGTCAGAGGTGGCGAGCCACTTCACGCCGTGCGCCATCCCCAACGGCTGCGCCGGTGACCCGTGGTACGAGTTCGATGCCACGGCCGCCAAGCAGATGCTGACCGATGCGGGCTTCCCGGACGGGTTCAAGACCAAGATCCAGTTCCGCGACGTCGTGCGCGGCTACCTGCCCGATCCCAAGGTCGTGGCCCAGAACCTCCAGGAGCAGCTCAAGACCAACCTGAACATCGATGCGACCATCGACGTCCAGGAGTCGGGCACGTTCCTCGACAACGCCGACGCCGGCAAGCTCGACGGCATCCACCTCCTTGGCTGGGGCGCCGACTATCCGGACGTCACGAACTTCCTCGACTTCCACTTCGGTTCGGGCTCGTCCCAGCAGTTCGGGGCCAAGTTCGACGACATCACCGGGGCCCTGGCCGCCGGTGGTGCCGGCGCGGACGACGCGTCGCGCGAGCCGTCGTACGTCACCGCCAACAACGCCATCCGGACCCACGTCCCGATGATCCCGATCGCGCATGGCGGCTCCGCCGTCGCGTACCGTGCGGACGTCGCCGACGCGCACTCGTCGCCGCTGGGCAACGAGCACTTCGCCTCGATGACCCCGGCCGACCGCACCCAGTTCGTCTGGATGCAGAACGCCGAGCCGCCAGGGCTCTACTGCGCCGACGAGTCGGACGGTGAGGCCCTGCGCGTCTGCGAGCAGATGACCGAGGCGCTGTATTCGTACGCCATCGCCGGCACGGCGGCCGAGCCCGCTCTTGCCGAGAAGTGCGAGCCCAACGCCGAACTCACCGTCTGGACCTGCACGCTCCGTTCCGGCGTGACGTTCCACGACGGCGCCACCCTGGATGCGAACGACGTCGTCGTCAGCTACGCGTCGCAGTGGGATGCCGAGCATCCGCTGCACAAGGGCCGCGACAACTCGTTCACCTACTTCCCGGGCCTGTTCGGTGGGTTCCTCAACCCGCCGCCTCCGGCTCCCGCGGGGTAGTCAGGTCTGACCTGAACGCGAAGGGCGTCGCTTCGGCGGCGCCCTTCGCGAATCGCCAGGCTCCGTCCATCCGCCGGCATCCATCGAGGGCGATCGTCCCGGATGACCCGATTCATCATCCGCCGCCTCATCTCCAGCATCCCGGTCCTGTTCGGGATCGTGCTCCTGGTCTTCATCCTGGCCCGGGTCATCCCGGGTGATCCGTGTACGGCCACGTACGGGGAGAAGGCCACCCCCGAACTGTGCGCCCAGTTCGAGATCCGTTACGGCCTGGACAAGCCGATCTACGAGCAGTTCGTCATCTACATCGGGGCCATCGCCCAGGGCGACCTGGGCAGCTCGATCAAGTTCGGCCGGCCCGTCACCGACCTGCTCCTGGAGCGCCTGCCGGTCACCCTCGAACTGACCATCCTGGCGCTCATCTTCGCCGCCGTGGTCGGGATCACCCTGGGGCTCCTGTCCGCGACCCGTCGCAACTCGCCCGTCGACGTGCTGACCATGGTCGTGGCCAACCTCGGCGTCTCCATCCCCGTCTTCGTGCTTGGCCTATTGCTGGCTTTCGTGTTCGCCGTCCTACTCAAGGACACGCCCTTCACGCTGCCCCCGTCCGGGCGCCTGACCGCGGGCGTGAGCGTGAAGCCGCTGGTCGACGCCTGGGGCCTGACCGCCCTTGAGGGTCCGCCGCGGGCCATCCTCGACTTCGCGTCGAACATGTACGTGTTCAACACCCTGGTCACCGGGCAGTGGGGCGCCTTGGCCGATGCCCTCAAGCACCTGATCCTGCCGGCCATCGCCGTCGGGACCATCCCACTCGCGATCATCGCGCGGATGACGCGCTCCAGCCTGCTCGAGGTCCTGGGTCTCGACTACGTGCGGACCGCCCGGGCCAAGGGCCTCAAGGAGCGGTCCGTCATCATCCGCCACGGGATGCGCAATGCGCTGCTCCCGGTCGTGACGGTCATCGGCCTGAGCCTGGGCGCCTTCCTGTCGGGCGCCATCCTGACCGAGACGATCTTCAACCTGACGGGCATGGGCAAGACCCTGTTCGAGGCCATCGAGGGTCGCGACTACATCGTCATCCAGGGCGTGACCATCGTCGTCGCGCTCGCGTACCTCATCGTCAACCTCGTGGTCGACGTCTCGTACGCGCTCCTGGACCCGCGGATCCGCCTCGGATGAGCCTGTCGGAGCTCCCGAACACCCGACTGCCGGTCGTTGCGGCCCCAGATCCCGCCGCGGTCGCCAAGCCCAGCTCCCTGCGCCGCGACACGATCCGCAACATCCTGCGCCAGCGGACGGCCGTCATCGGGCTGCTCATCCTGGGCTTCCTGGGCCTCATCGCGCTACTGGCCCCGTTCATCGCCCCGTACGGCCCCGATGACTCGATGCTCAAGCTCGGCGAGGAGGGCACCCGCGGGCTCGCGCCGTGCATCCACCTGCTGGGCTGCCCGGCGGACCAGCCGCAGCACCTCATGGGCCTGGATTCGAACGTGCGCGACGAATTCAGTCGGGTGATCTTCGGGTCGCGCTTCTCGCTGCTCATCGGCTTCCTGACGGTCAGCTTCGCGATCGTCATCGGGACGCTCATCGGCGCCGTGGCCGGGTTCGCCGGCGGCTGGCTGGACAACCTGCTCATGCGCATCATGGACGTCGTCCTGTCGTTCCCGAGCCTGATCCTCGCGATCGCCATCGTGACGGTGCTGGGCACGGGATTGATCAACGCCATGCTGGCCATCGGCATCGTCTCGATCCCGGTCTACGCCCGGGTGATGCGGGCGTCCGTCCTGTCCGTCCGAGAGAACGACTTCGTGACGGCCTCGCGGGCGCTCGGCGAGTCGTCGGGCGGCATCCTGACCCGGCGCATCCTGCCCAACGCGCTGACGCCGCTCATCGTCCAGGGCACGCTGGGCATCGGTGGCGCGATCCTGGAGGTCGCGGCGCTGTCATTCGTCGGTCTCGGCGCCCAGCCGCCCACGGCGGAGTGGGGCTTCATGATCGCCAGCGACCGGAACCTGTTCTTCTCCGCGCCGCACCTCATCTTCTTCCCGGGCGTGGCCATCACCCTGTCCGTGCTCGCCTTCAACCTCATCGGCGACGGCCTGCGCGACGCCCTGGATCCGAGGCTCAACCGATGACCGGTCCGACCCCGACCCCGACCTCCAGCGACGAACCCGTCCTTGACCGGAGCCTCAAGGGCACCGTCATCGAGGAATTGCTGCCGGCTTCGCGCCGGAAGCCTCGCCATGAGCGCGGCGAGCGACCGCTCCTGGAGGTCAAGGGCCTGCGCACCTCGTTCTACACGCGCGACGGCGTCGTCCGCGCCGTGGACGGCATCGACTTCACGGTGGACCGCGGCGAGATCATGGGGCTCGTCGGTGAGTCCGGCTGCGGCAAGAGCGTGACCAGCCTGAGCATCCTGCGCCTGGTCGCCAAGCCCGGGCGCGTGGAGGGCGGACAGATCCTGTTCGATGGCCAGGACCTGCTCACCCTCAAGGACGAGCAGATGCGCAAGATCCGGGGCGACCGGATCAGCATGATCTTCCAGCAGCCGACGTCGTCGCTCAATCCGGTCTGGGCGGTCGGCCGCCAGATCGAGGAGGTCCTGCGCATCCACCGCGGCATGAAGGGCGGCGTGGCCCGGGATCGCGCCAGAGAGCTGCTCAAGATGGTCGGCATCCCGGACCCGGAGCGGCGGCTCAAGGCCTTTCCGCACGAGATGTCCGGGGGCATGGCCCAGCGCGTGATGATCGCCATGGCCCTGGCCTGCGAACCGGAGCTGCTCATCGCCGACGAGCCGACGACGGCCCTGGACGTGACCATCCAGGCCCAGATCCTGGACCTCATGCGCAACCTGCGCGACGAGACCGGGACGGCGATCGTGCTCATCACCCACGACCTTGGCGTCGTGGCCGAGATGTGCGACCGCGTGGCGGTCATGTACGCCGGTGAGATCGTCGAACAGACCGACGTCGTCTCGCTGTTCCGGGCGCCGCTCCATCCGTACACGCGCGGCCTGATCTCGTCGATCCCGGTCGTCGGCCAGATCAAGGACGAGCTGGATGTCATCCCGGGCAACGTCCCGAACCTCATCGGGCTGCCCAAGGGCTGTCGGTTCGCGCCGCGCTGCGTCCCACGCGTGGAGGAGGACGTGGCCATCGCCACGGAAGTGCATCCCAGCCTGCTACCGGTCCGCCCCGGCCATGACGTGCGCTGCTGGCTCTACCACGACGCCGCTGGTGGCCTGATGCCGCGCGCGGAGACATCGGTCGTGGGGTCGCCGCGATGACCGCCGTCGCCGAGGGGGTACCCGGGGCGGGAGCGGCGCCAGCCACGCCGGGCTCGCCGCTCGTCGAGGTCAAGGACCTGGTCAAGCACTTCCCGGTCCGTGGCGGCATCCTGCAGCGCACCATGGGCACCGTGCAGGCCGTGGACGGCGTCAGTTTCGACATCGCCCGCGGCGAAACGCTCGGCCTGGTCGGTGAGTCGGGTTGCGGCAAGACGACGGTCGGCCGGCTGCTCCTCCGGCTCATCGAACCCACGTCGGGGACGATCCGGTTCGATGGCGTGGACATCAGCGCCATCAGCGGCGCAGCGCTCAAGCCCTACCGACGCCGGATGCAGATCATCTTCCAGGATCCGTACGCCAGCCTGGACCCGCGCACGCCGATCGGCGACAGCATCGGCGAGGGCCTGCGCATCCACGGGATCGGAACGCCCGCCGAGCGGCGCGACAAGGTCAAGCGGATGATGGACATGGTCGGGCTCCAGTCCTACCACGCACGGCGCTACCCGCATGAGTTCAGCGGCGGCCAGCGCCAGCGCATCGGCATCGCGCGCGCGCTCGTGCTGGAACCGGACCTCGTGGTCTGCGACGAGCCGGTGTCGGCGCTCGATGTCTCGATCCAGGCCCAGGTGCTCAACCTGTTGAAGTCGCTCCAGCGCGAGCTCGGGCTGACGTACGTGTTCGTGGCCCACAACATGGGCGTCGTCGAGCACATCAGCGACCGGGTGGCGGTGATGTACCTGGGGCGCATCGCCGAGCTGGCCGATCGGCGCGAACTGTTCAAGAAGCAGGAGCACCCGTACACGGCGGCCCTGATGTCGGCCATCCCCGTGCCCGACCCCGAGGCGCGCCGACAACGGGTGATCCTGACCGGCGACGTACCGAGCCCGGTCAACCCGCCGTCGGGCTGTCGATTCCATCCGCGCTGCCCGTTGCGGGCCGAGCTCGGCGACCCCGAGATCTGCGCCGGCCAGGAGCCGGCCCTCACCGACCTTGGTGGCGGGCACCTGTGCGCCTGCCACTTCCGTACCCCCGCGACCTCGGGCGAGACCCCGGAACTGCGATGAAAGGGACCCCCATGGCTGCTCGGACCCGAACTGCCCGTCTGGCTGGACTGGTCGTACTCGCGATACTCATCTCCGCCTGTGGCGGCGAGGAGGAAGGCGCTGGCGGCCCGGAGGCGAGCGCCCGACCGCCCCAGGACCAGATCCTCGTGACGTCAGCCGATGCCGCGACGCCATTCGAGCTGCAGGCCGGCCGCTACAAGTTCGGCTGGGACGCGTCCGAGTGCTCGGCGGTGGCGTTCACGCTGACCGGCGCAGCGCAGGGCTTCACGTACGAAAAGAAGACGCTCCAGAAGAAGTTCAGCTCGATCGTCTCGGATGTGCCCGCAGACACCTACTCGATCGCCCAGACCGACGCCGCGTGCACCACCTGGAGCGTCCAGATCGACCGTATCGGCAACTGAGGCGGGGGCCGCGGGGCACACGGCCGGCGCGACGGACGGGGCCGGGCGCCCGTAAGCGGGCGCCGCGGCCACAGCGTGCGGCGGGCGCCGCGGCCACAGCGTGCGGCGGGCGCCGCGGCCGTAAGGATCTGGCATACAGCGGCGTGACCGCTCGTATCCGCTCCGTCCTCAGGCGCAGAGGCGGTGACGCGTCGGATCGCGGCCGTTGTAGAGCTGGACCTTCTGGATGCCAGGGATTCGGGTCGCATCGGCCCCGTAATCGGTCATAGCAGTGGTGTGCGCTCTGGATACCGAGAATCGCGCCCGGGCTGAGGCCTGCGCCGGTTCGCGTCAGGCCGGGCCAGCGCCCGGGCTGAGACATGCGCCGGGATCGCGCCGGGCCGGCGCTCGGGTCGGCCGAGCCCTCGCTCAGACGGGCGCGATCTGCGACGGATACGACGAGGCGGCCTGGCTGGCCGCCGGGATCGCCGCGGCTCCCGGCTCGGAGATGTCGAGCCCGATGGCCGCCTTGATCTCCCCGCCGACCGTGTTCATCTCCTCGGCGAAGTGGCAGGCGACCTCGTGGCCGGTGCCGATGGATCGCAGGGCAGGATCCTCAGTCGCGCAGCGCTCCGGGTTGCCCAGGCGCTCGCGCAGCCAGCATCGGGTATGGAAGCGGCAGCCGGACGGCGGATTGGCCGGCGAGGGGATGTCGCCCTTGAGTACGAGACGCTTCTTCTTGATCCGCGGGCTCGGGTTCGGGATCGCGGAGAGCAATGCGACCGTGTACGGATGACGTGGGTTGGCGTAGAGCTCGTCAACGCCCGCAAGCTCGACCATCTTGCCCAGATACATGACCCCGACGCGGTCGCTGATGTGCTCGACGACGGCGAGATTGTGGGCGATGAACAGGTAGGTCAGGCCGAATTCCTTCTGCAGATCGTCGAGCAGGTTCAGCACCTGGCTCTGGATCGACACATCCAGGGCTGACACGGGCTCATCGCACACGATGAAGTCCGGATTGACCGCCAGGGCGCGGGCGATCCCGATGCGCTGGCGCTGGCCGCCGCTGAACTCGTGGGGGTAGCGGTGGATGTGGCTCTGGTTCAGCCCCACCTTGCCCAACAGCTCGCGGACCAGGGCCTCCCGCTTGTGTCGATCGGACAGCCCGTGGACGAGCGGTCCTTCGCCCACGATCTCCCCGACGGACATCCGCGGGTTGAGGCTCGCGTAGGGGTCCTGGAACACGACCTGCATGTCGCGCCGGACCGTCTTCATCTTGGAGCCCGACGCCATGACGGTCTTGCCCTTGGTCCCCTGGGCCGGGATGTCGAAGATGGTCTCGCCCTTGAACTGGACGGACCCCGATGTCGGCGGCAGCAGGCGCAGGATGACCTTACCGAGCGTCGTCTTGCCGCACCCGGATTCACCGACAAGGCCCAGCGTCTCGCCGCGCCGGACATCGAAGCTGACGCCGTCCACGGCGCGCACCGCGCCGACCTTCGTCACGCCCAGCAGGCCGCCCCGGATCTCGAAGTGCTTGACCACGTCCTTGACGCTGACCAGCACGTCGCCGGACGCTCCAGAGCCGGCCCGATCGGCCGTCGCGGCCCGGACCGTGGAATCCACGGGCATCGATCCCTCACTCATTCGACGGTCAACCTGGCGGCCGCCTCCAGGGCTACCTCGGCCGACGGATCCGCCCCGACTTCCGGCGGTCCTCCCTCCGGGGTCAGCCAGCAGCGCGAGAGGTGCCGCGTCGCGCCCACCGGGGCGCCACTAGCCGAGACGTCCCGCAACGGGGGCGGCGTGTCGCAGATGGGCATGGCATGGGGGCAGCGTCGCTTGAAGAGGCAACCCTGGGGGAGGTTGAGCGGGTTCGGAACGACGCCGCGGATGACCTCCAGGCGCTCGCGCTTCTCGCCCAAGCGTGGGATCGAGGCCAGCAGACCCTGCGTGTAGGGGTGATGCGGCGCAGCGAAGATGGTGTCGACGTCGGCCCGCTCGACGACCTTGCCGGCGTACATGACGACGACCTCGTCGGCCATCTCGGCGACCACGCCAAGGTCGTGGGTGATGAGCATGATGGCCATCTTGTTCTGCTCACGCAGCGACTTCATGAGCTCCAGGATCTGGGCCTGGATCGTGACGTCGAGGGCGGTCGTCGGCTCGTCGGCGATGAGCAGTTCCGGATTCGTGGAGAGCGCCATCGCGATCATGATCCGCTGGCGCATGCCGCCCGACAGCTGGTGCGGGTACGACGACGCGCGACGTTTGGCGTCCGCGATGCCGACCTGCTCGAGCATCGAGATGGCGCGATCCCAGGCCTCCGACTTGGAGACCTTCTTGTGCAACGAGACGGCCTCGGCGATCTGATCACCGCAGGTGAAGACCGGGTTGAGCGAGGTCATCGGCTCCTGGAAGATCATCGACACCGCGTTGCCGCGGATCTCGGACATCTCGTCCATCTCGAGCTTGAGCAGGTCGCGGCCGTCGAGCCGGATCTCACCCGCGATCGTCTTGCCCGGTCGCTCGATGAGGCGCATCGTCGAGAGCGCCGTGATGCTCTTGCCGCAGCCGGATTCGCCCACGACGCCCAGCGTCTGGCCGTACTTGATCTCGAAGCTCACCCCATCGACGGCCCTGACCGTCCCGTCCTGGGTGAAGAAGTGGGTCCTCAGGCCCGCGATCTCGAGCAGGTTCTCCGAGGCTGGATCGCGTTGGCGCGGTCCGCTACCGGGCGTGATGGTGGAGGTCAACTCTCGACTCGCTGACGCGGGTCCAGGGCATCCCGTAGACCATCCCCGAGGAAGCTCGCGCACAGGACGACGATGATCAGCGCGATCGCCGGGTACAGGATCCGCTCCGAGGACTCGAAGAAGTACTGCTTGAAGTCCTGGAGCATCTGGCCGAGGCTGACCTCCGGCGGTGCGATGCCGAAACCCAGGAAGGACAGCGCCGACTCGCCGATGATCGCGTCGGCCACGCCCAGGGACGAGGCGACGACGAGCGGCGCCATCGCGCCCGGGAGCATGTGGCGGACGATGATCCGGCGCGGGGACGCGCCGAGCGCCTTGGCTGCGGCCACGAAGTCCGTCTCGCGTAACTGCAGGAACTCGGCTCGGACAAGTCGGGCGGCGGTCGTCCAGCCGGCGATGCCGATGGCGATGACGATCACCCGGATATCGCGGATACCGAAGAACGACACGATGAGCAGGACCAGGAACAGGAACGGCAGGGACAGGACGACGTCCACCATGCGCATGAGCAGGTTGTCCACCCAGCCACCGAAGTAGCCGGCCAACGAGCCGACCAGCGCGCCGATCCCCGCGATGATGATCACCGACGCGAAGCCGATGACCAGCGAGGTCTGCGTCGCCTTGGCCAGGCGCAGGACGATGTTCCGACCGATGTCGTCATAGCCCAGGGGCGCCTGGAGACTGGCCCCCTCGTCGATGAGGGTCAGGCTGGACGTCTGGAAAGCACGACCGGTGGCCAGCGGGATGACCACGGACAGGACGATGAGGATCACCAGGACCACCACCGAGATCACGGCCAGCCGGTGACGCAGGAAGCGCTGGCGGACCAGCTGCCAGTAGGTCCGGACCGGAACGAGGTCGACCTCATCGACATCGCTGGGAAGCGGCAGGGTGCCGGCTCCGACTTCGGCGCTCATGCGTCCGCCTCTCAGTACTTGATGCGTGGATCGACCACGCCATACAGGATGTCAGCGAACAGGTTGCCGACGATGACCATCGTGCCGATGAGCATGCCCGTCGCGTAGATGGTCGGATAGTCGTTCTGGCCGATCGCGGTGATCGTCAACTGACCCAGTCCCGGGTAGCTGAAGATGAACTCGGTGATGACGGCCCCGGCGATCAGGCTCGGGATGGACAGCCCGATCAGGGTGATGAGCGGGATGAGCGCATTGCGAAGCGCATGTCGGCCGATCACCCGGGCGCCAGACGCGCCCTTGGCTCGGGCGGTGCGCACATAGTCCTGGCGCATGACATCCAGCATCGAGGCGCGCAGGTAGCGCGAGTACCCGGCGATGGATTGGATGGCCAGCGACGTGACCGGGAGGACCAGGTGGAACGCGAGATCGAGCGGGTCGTTGTCCGAGCCCAGGCTCTGGCGCCCGAACAGCGGGAAGCCCCACGGCGTCCCGAAGATGTCGCGCGTGAGATCGGCCAGGACGACGCCGCCCAGGTACCACACGTAGATCCCGAGCAGGAACGAGGGGATGGCGTAGCCGATGGTGGCGAAGGTCGTGATGACCTTGTCCGTCCAGCTGTACTGCTTGACCGCGGCCAGGATCCCGATCGGGATGCTGAAGACGATGGTGATGATGAGTGCCGTGCCCATCAGGATGAAGGTCGCCGGCAGGCGATCGAGGATGTTCGAGATGACGGGCCGGCCATCGATGAACGAGTAGCCCCACGCGTCGATGCGCCAGACCTGGACGAAGGCCGTGATCCAGCTGACGTACTGCTCCAGCAGCGGCTTGTCCAGGCCATACAGTCGGATGAGCGCCTCGATCTGCTCCGGTGGAACGCGTGGCACGCGGAACCGGTCGACCGGGCTGCCCGGGGCCAACTGGACGATCGCGAAGATCAGGACGGAGATCCCGAACAGGATCGGGATGGACTGGATGACCCGGCGGATCACATAACTCGCCATCGCACTCGCTCAGCTACAGGCTGGAGACCGGTAGTATGGCTGATGGCGCCCCCAAGGGCGCCATCAGCATGTATCGGTCGGATCTGGTGGTGGGCACCGTTCGGTCGATCATCCGTACCGAGACGGACGGCCGAGGCGAACGGTTCCCGCTCACCGAGTTACTTCGCGTTGGTCAGCTTCTCCAACTGGCGGTACCAGGTCGGAGTGTCGAGCTGCAGGCCACCGTCCGCGGTCGTATCGACCGTGGCGCGTAGGCCTTCGCGTGCGATGTCGGCCCAGGCGTAGATGACCGGAAGATCATTCGACTGGATGACCGCGTACTCCTGGTAGATCTTGGCGCGCGCCGCCTGTTCGAACGTGACGAGGCCCTCATCGATCAGCCTGTCTGCCTCAGGGTTCTGATAGCAGCCGTAGTTGAAGGTGGCGGGGTTCTCGGCCGTCGAGCACTGGCTGCTGTGATAGAGGCTGAAGGGATCCGGGTCAAGGCCCGTGCCGAACCCACCGAAGTAGGCGTCATACGGCTTGCCGCTCGTAGGATCGGCGGCATTGATGTGCGGGTAGACGTCCAGCATGTTCAGGATCGCCCCGAAGTCGATCTCCTTGAACTGGAAGTCGATGCCGCACTGCTTGACCTGGTCGGCCATGAGCTGCATCCACTTGGAACGGTTGGCGCGCTCCGCGCGGACGGCCACGATCGTGGACAGCTTCTGGCCGTCCTTCTCGTAGATGCCGTCGGTGCCGAGGGTCCAGCCGGACGCCTCGATGAGCTCCTTGGACTTGGCCTGGTCCATCGGGTAGGTGTTCAGGCCGGTGGCCGGATAGGCCCACGAGGCCGGCGGGATCTCGCTGTAGATGGCCACGCCCTGGCCATCGGTGGCGGCATCGGCGGTGGCTTCCTTGTCGAAGCAGTACGAGACCGCCTGTCGGATGTTCTTGTCGAGGAAGATGGACTTGGCATCTTCGTGGAGGTTGAAGTACAGCGCGAAGAACCCGAAGTCCGGGTACTCGACGAACTTGAGGTCCGCGTTGTCCTTGATCTCGTTGTAGGTCGAGCCTTCCAGCGAGTACTTCCAGTCGACCTGACCGGCCGCGAGGGCCTGTCCGCCGGCGATGTCGTCCTTGATGATCGGGATGAACAGCTTCTTGATGGTCGGTGCGCCGAGGAAGTAGTCCTCGTTCGCGGCGAACTCCAGGCTCTCGCCGGGCTTGAAGGCCACGAACTTGAACGCGCCGGTCCCGACCGGGTTGCGCTGGAAGTCCAGGTACGGATAGGCAGCGGCGAGGGCGTCGATCGCGGACCCTGTGAACGTCGCGTCGACGGCCTTGATTCGGATGACGAGTTCCTGCGTGTAGCCGCCCTCGTCCAGGACGCCATCGGCCGTGTAGAGGGCCTTGTCCGGGAGTTCGGCGCCGGCCTTGGTCAGGAGCGCCTCGCCCTCGGCGAGGAACTGAGCGTAATTGACGGTCGCGACGCCATCTTCGCCGGCCGGGCCCGTCGGGGCACTCTCTTCGGCGGCGATCTTGTCGAGGAACGCCTTGGTCTCAGCCGCGGTGACCTTGCTGGTCCCGTCGATGTACTTGGCGTAGGACGCGTCGATGGCGTCCTTGCTCTCGATGAGGATGGCCGGGAGGTAGATCGTGGCGAAGGTCGAAAGCTTCTGCTTGAGCGTGAACGCCACGGTCAGGTCGTCGACCTTCTCGGCCTTGTCGAGGAAGGTGGAGAGGCAGATCGACGGGTTGTAGCGGCAGTTCGGGCTCTGTGCGATCTGGAAGCTCTGGATGACGTCATCTGCGGTCAGATCGGTCCCGTCATGGAACTTCACGCCGCTGCGGAGCTTGATGGTCCAGGTCAGGCCATCGGCGGAGATGTCGGCCAGGCTCTCAGCCAGGCCCGGGACGGGCGTCAGCGCCTCGTCGTACTCGTACAGGCCGTTGTATAGGAACTGCGCGGCCTCGGCCGTCGGGACGTTGTCCGCGGCGTTGGACAGGCCACCCGACAGGTCGCCGTCCATGGCCATGGTCAGGGTCTGGTCGCCCGCGGCGGACGGCGACGGGGCATCCGAGGATGCCGGCGGGGTCGACGCGTCGCCCGAGGGCGCCGTCGTGGTAGTGGCACCGCCACAAGCGGCCACGATGATGGCTGCCGTGGTCAGGATGCCGAAGATGCGTTTCTGCATGAATGATCCTCCGAAACGGGTGGGTACCCGGTGTCTCCCGCTGCTCCGTCCTCGGGGCCGCGCTGTCGATCGCCAGTTCGCTATGCCTCGGGGCCGGATCGAGCCTCCCAACTCGACGTAGGATCCGGGGCGAGCGCCAACGGCAGCACGGTTCGGGTCGGTGCGCTGCGCGTAGTGTCCACAGCCCCCGATGGGCTGTCAACCGTGAGCCTAACGATCGTTCGGTCGGAACGTGCGGCGATCTCGCACGCCGACCGTGCTCAATCGGGGCAGGGCGTCTCTACACCGGCCATCGGGCGCCAGCGCAGGTTGGGCTGCCGGGCGGCCGTGGCCTCGTCAAGACGCTTGACCGGTGCGCTGTGGGGAGCGCCCTTGATGATGGCGGGGTCAGTCACGGCCTCGCCGGCGATGTCGATCATCGCCTCCACGAAGGCGTCCATGGTCTCGAGCGACTCGGTCTCGGTCGGCTCGATGAGCATGCCCTCATCAACGATGAGCGGGAAGTAGACCGTGGGCGGGTGGAAGCCGAAGTCGATGAGCCGCTTGGCGATGTCCAGCGTGCGCACCCCGGTCGCGTGCTTGATCGACGACGCGGAGGCCACGAACTCGTGTTTGCATGGCCGGTCATAGGGGATGTCGTAGGCGCCGGCCAGGCGGGCCTTCAGGTAGTTGGCGGCGAGCACCGCATCGTCGCTCACCTCGGCCAGACCGGAGGCGCCGTGCGCCCGGATGTAGGCATAGGCGCGCACGAGGACGCCGGTGTTGCCGACGAAACTGCGCAGTCGACCGATCGACGTCGGGCGCTCCGCGGGCCGTTCCAGGCGATACGTGCCGTCATCGCCTCGCAGGACCCGCGGGGTGGGCAGGAACGGCATCAGTGCCTCCCCCACCCCGACCGGACCCGCTCCCGGGCCGCCGCCGCCGTGGGGCGTGCTGAAGGTCTTGTGGACGTTGAAGTGCATGACGTCGAAGCCGGCCTCCCCCGGCTTGAAGCGGCCCAGGATGGCATTCAGGTTGGCGCCGTCCATGTAGGCCAGGGCGCCGGCCGCGTGGACCGCGTCAAGCAGTTCCCCGATCCGACTCTCGAACAGGCCGAGCGTGGATGGGTTGGTGATCATCACCGCGGCCGTGCGCGGGCCCAGCGCTGCCGTGAACGCGTCCACGTCCACGCCGCCATCGGCCGCCGAGGGGATGGTGATCGTCGTGTAGCCGGCCATCGACGCGGTCGCCGGGTTCGTCCCGTGCGAGCTGTCCGGGACCAGGACTTCCGTGCGGTCCGTGTCGCCACGGGAAAGGTGGTAGGCCCGGATCATGAGGATCCCGGTCAACTCGCCCTGGGCACCGGCCGCCGGCTGGAGGGTGACGGCCTGCATGCCCGAGATCGCGGCAAGCGCCTGTTCCAGCTCCCAGAGCAGCTGGAGCGTCCCCTGGGCCACCTCGTCGGGCGCCATCGGGTGCAGGTCGGCGAAGCCCGGCAGGCGGGCGGCCCACTCGTTGAGCTTCGGGTTGAACTTCATCGTGCATGAGCCCAGCGGATAGAACCCGGTGTCCACCGCGTGGTTGAGCTGGCTCAGGTTGACGTAATGACGGACGACGTCCGGCTCGTTCATCTCCGGCAGCGCCGGCGGACGCTGGCGCCGGGCCTCAGGCGGCAGACGGTCCAGGGCCGAGGCGGGCGGGTGCGGGATCTTGCCACCGCCGCGACCCGGCCGGCTGCGCTCGAAGAGGGTCGGCTGGAGCCTGGGGCCCGTGACGCTCATCGAGTCGCTCCGGCGCCCGCTTCGACGGCGATCGCCGGGCGGCCCCCGTCATCGTCCACGGCGGCGCCGATGGCCCGCGCGAAGCGGGCGATGTCCTCCGAGCTGGTCAGCTCGGTCGTGCACACGAGCAGCGCGTTCGCGAGGGATGGATCGTCGGGTTCCGCATCGGCCAGCGCGAGCCCGGCGAGGAAGCCCCGATCCAGCAGCCTCCGATGGACAGCACGGGCATTCGGGACGGCGATCGCGAACTCGTTGAGGTAGGCGCCCGGGTGGAGACGCGGGATCCCGACCGCGGCAAGAGCGGCCTCCAGCTCCGCAGCCCGAGCGGCCCCCGTGGCGGCCACATCGCGCAGGCCGTGCGGCCCGATGACCGCCAGGTACATCGAGGCGGCCAGGGCGAGGAGGGCCTGGTTGGTGCAGATGTTGCTGGCCGCCTTGTCGCGGCGGATGTCCTGCTCGCGCGCGCGCATGGTCATCACGAACGCTCGCTGCCCGTCGAGGTCCGTGGTCATCCCGACCAGGCGGCCGGGGATCTGGCGCACGAGCGCGTCCGTGGAGGCGAGGATCCCCAGGAAGGGGCCACCGTACTGCGGGGCGATGCCCAGCGGCTGGCCCTCCCCCGCGGCGATGTCCGCCCCGTACGCGCCGGGCGGGGCCAGGACCGCGAGGCTGACCGGCTCGATGACAGCCACGAACAGGGCGCCCGCGGCATGGGCGAGCTCGCCGATCCGCGGCATCGGCTCCAGGAGCCCGAGGAAGTCCGGGTTCGCGGCGAGGACCCCGGCCACGGGGCGATCCGGATCGGCGAGCATCGTCTCCAGGGCGGCGAGATCCGTGGTCCCGGCCGCCTCGCCGCTGGCCACGAGCGGGATCTCATCGACCTCCAGCCGGCCCTCGAAATAGGTCCGCAGCGTGGCGCGATAGTGCGGGTGGACGCCGCGGCTGACCAGCACGCGCTCGCGCCGGGTGGCTCGACAGGTCATCAGCGCCGCCTCGGCCGTGGCCGCCGCGCCGTCGTAGTGCGAGGCCGACACGACGTCCAGGTCGACGAGCTCCGCGAGTAGCGATTCGTACTCGTAGATCGACTGGAGGGTCCCCTGGCTGACCTCGGGCTGGTAGGGCGTATAGGCGGTGTACCACTCGCCACGCAGGAGCAGCTGGTCGACGGCCGGTGGGCTCCAATGGCGGTAGACGCCGGCTCCCAGGAAGGACGTCAGGTCGGTCCGGTTGCGAGCGGCCAGGCCCGTCAGGCGGGCCGCCAGGTCCAATTCGGGCTCCGGCGGCGGCAGATCCAGCGGCGAGGCTCGGAGCGGGACCGGGATGTCGGCGAACAGCTCGTCGACGCTGGCGATCCCGATGGTCGCCAACATCCGCTCGCGGTCCTCGTCGGTATGGGGTCCGTACGGCATCAGGGTGGGTCGATCAGCCGGCGGCCACGAGGGCCTCGTAGGCGTCCGCATCGAGCAGATCGTCCAGATTCGCGTCGGGGCCGATGCGTAGCCTGATCATCCAGCCCTCGCCATACGGGTCGCTGTTGACGAGTTCCGGCCCGCCGGCCAGGGCGTCGTTGGCCGCGGTGACCTCGCCGGCCAGCGGGGCGAACAGGTCGCTGACCGCCTTGACCGACTCGACCACGCCGAAGGCCTTGGCCGATGCCAGGTCACGGCCGACGTCGGGCAGCTCCACGAACACGATGTCGCCCAGCTGGTCCGCGGCGTACTGGGTGATGCCCACCGTCGCCTCGTCGCCCTCGATGCGGACCCACTCGTGGTCGCGCGTGTAACGCAGGTCGGTCGGTACGCTCACGTCAGGTGCTCCTCCGATAGAACGGCAATGGGACGACGCGCGCCGCGACGCGGGCGTCCCGGATCTCGATGTCGACCATGGTGCCCGGTTCCGCGTCGCTCGGTGCGACGTAGGCCATGGCGATCGGCACGCCGAGCGTCGGCGACTGGGTGCCGCTGGTCACGATG
The DNA here is from genome assembly GCA_051306295.1 of Candidatus Limnocylindrales bacterium. Taxonomy (GTDB): domain Bacteria; phylum Chloroflexota; class Limnocylindria; order Limnocylindrales; family CSP1-4; genus SPCO01. The sequence goes on along the minus strand of JBPPMZ010000141.1, from coordinate 22,345 downwards.
CCGGTCCGTCGCTCCCCGATGTGGACCGGGTAACCGTGCCGGGCGATCCCCCGCCCCTCCACGATGAGGCCCACGAGGCGGCGCTTCGGACCGTCCGCTGCAACCTTTTCGAGGGCGGCCCGCCCGACGAAGTCGCCCGGCTTGTCGAGCTTCACGACCCGACCGAGGCCGGCGTCGTACGGGTTCGTCGTCCGGTCGAGCTCGTTGCCGTAGAGCGGCATGCCCGCCTCGAGGCGCAGCGTGTCGCGCGCGCCGAGACCGACCGGCAGACCGCCCGCTGCCTGGACCGGGCCGATGAGCGCGTCCCATAGCTCGCCGGTCCGCTGCCAGTCCACGAAGACCTCGAAGCCGTCCTCGCCGGTGTAGCCAGTCCGCGCGACCTGGGCGGGGATGCCGGCCACCTGGCCGTCCGCGATGGCGTAGTAACGCAGGGCGCCAAGGTCCACGTCGGTGAGTGGGGCCAGGACGTCCACGGAGCGCGGGCCCTGGAGCGCGACGAGACCCGTGGCCAGCGAGTGGTCGTCGAGCACGGCCTTGGTGCCACGGAGCCGCTCGGCGAGGGCATCGGACACGGCGCTGGCGTTGCCCGCATTCGCGACGACCATGAATCGGTCGTCGGCGAGGCGATAGATGATGAGGTCGTCGATGAGGCCGCCATCCGGGGCCGCGATCATCGAGTACTGCGCACGACCGACGGCGAGTCGGCCCGGGTCGCTGACGACGGCCGCGGCCAGCGCGACGGCGGCGTCCGGACCCTCCACCCAGAGCTCGCCCATGTGCGACAGATCGAACAGCCCGATGCGCTCGCGGACGGCCCGATGCTCGTCCAGGATGGAGCGGTACTGGACCGGCATGCGCCAGCCCGCGAAGCCGATCATGCGGCCGCCGAGCGCTTCGTGGCGGGCCGCCAGCGGCGTCTCGTGGGCGACCGGCGGGGCGGCCACGGGGTCGGTCACGAGGTCGTCCCAGCGGAGTCCACGAGGGCGGCCGCGCGGGCGACGAGCGCCCGTTCGGTCTCGAAGGTCAGGACCGTGGGGGCCTCGGCGAAGTCGATCCAGCGCACGCTGTCGAACTCGTGGTCGTGTCCGGCGAGATCGCCGCCGGTCGGCTCCATCATGAAGTAGTGGACCGTCTTGTGGATGCGCGTGCCGGACTGGACGAAGGTGTACGCGATCGAGTCAAGCGGGCCCGTGATGCGCACCTGGAGTCCGGTCTCCTCCATCACTTCGCGGATGGCCGTCTCCTCCGTCGTCTCACCGCGCTTGGGCGTGCCCTTGGGCAGCGTCCAGGTCCGGCCGTCACGCTCTCGTCGGCGACTGCCGACGACGAGTTGCGGTCGACCGTCGTCGTGGCGGACGACGATGCCACCCGCGGACGTGGCGGTGGCGGCCCTCAGGCGTGCCACGGCGCCGTGGCGGCGCGCGAACGCCGACCCGCGCCAGCCTCGTCGGAACGCGTCCAGCGCATCGTGACCGCCGGTCGCGGACGACCGTCGCGTGAGATCGGCCGGGTCGATGTCGGGCCACGCCAGCCGGCATGCAGGCTGGCGACCGTGGCGGCCACGGGGCGTCGGAGCTCCGTCACGCGACCACGCGACGGGGAGAAGGACAGGGTCGCCGCCAGGCCCAGCCGGCGCTCACGTGCGCGACTGTTCGGATGCACGAACCGCGCGACCGGGCGGGCCGCGTACTTGGCGGCGATGGAGTGTCCCATGGGCGGCAATGGTACCCCGTCACGAGGTCCGCGCAAGCGCCATCGCGAGCGTGGACCGCATCGATTCCGCGACCTCCGGTGCGAGCGCGCCACGGCTGAGCGCCAGGTCCACCTCGCGGCGCGCCGCGGCGACGTACAGCTCCAGCACGCCCGGGGCGTGGCGGGCCAGGATGTCGAGGTGCGCGCCCAGGGTGCCGACGTCGCCGCGGGTCATCGGGCCGGTGAGCGCCGCCCGGATCCCAAGGCTACGCGCGTTGCCCAGGGTCCCCTCGATGAGCGGGCCGTAGATGGCCAGCGCCCCCGCCTCATCGAGGCCCGCGATGCGCCCCAGCTCGGCGATGGCATCGAGCAAGGCCACGAACCCGCCGGCGGCCAGCACGGCGGCCGCGTGGTAGGCACCCTTGGACCCCGGGGCGAGCCGGACGGGGTGCGCGCCGATCGCCTCCGCCATGTCGGCAAGCAACGAGGCCAGCTGGTCATCCCCTTCCACGGCGACCGTCGCGCCATGCAGGGCCGCCACCGCGCGCTCGGTGTCGGCGAAGGCGACGAGCGGGTGGAAGCCGCCGATCTGCGTGCCGGCGGCCATCGCCGGTTCCAGGACCTCCGCCCCCAGCGCCCCGCTGGTATGGACCATCGCCTGGCCGCCGTACATCCGGACCGAGCGGGCGAGCGGTCCGATGGCGTCGTCGGGCACGGCCACGATGACGAGCTCGACCTCCTCGATGAGGGCCTGCGCCTCGGCGAAGGCTCGGGCGCCGTCGGTCAGGCCCGACAGGCGCTCACGGCGCGTGGCGTCGCGGCTGGCCACGGCCGCGACCGGCCAACCGGCACGGGTCAGGGCGAGGCCCAGCGCTTGGCCGACGGCTCCTCCGCCGATGATCCCAGTGGTCGGTCGTTCGCCGGGGCCGGCATGCTGGTGGGGATGGGCGTGGCCGTCGGCCCGGAGCTCGTCCCCGTGGCGGTGCTGGCCGGGCGGTGCCGGGTCCAGGTCGATGCCCGCCGCGTCGATCGCCGCGGCGGTGTCCTCCCGGTCGCGTTCGGGGTCGTCGCCGGGCAGGTTGCCCCAGACCTTCATCAGGTGACGCCCGCAGGGGCCGGACGGTCGCGGTACGCTTCCACGCATCGAGTGTAGCGAGCCAATGGAGATGGACGCGTTGTCACGTTTCGACCCTTTCGGCGCCCGGGCCTCGCTCGGCCCCGGCCTGCCGGACCTCTATCGCCTGGATGCCCTGGGCGGCCGCACAGGTACGACCCGACTCCCCGTCACGGTCCGGATCCTGCTCGAGAACGTGCTGCGGCACGCGGGCGGCGGCGTCGTCGACGAGTCGGATGTCGAGACCCTGGCGGCCTGGCGGCCTGGCGTGCCCGCGGAGGCCGAGATCCCGTTCATGCCGTCTCGGGTGGTCCTCCAGGACTTCACGGGCGTCCCGGCCATCGTGGACCTCGCGGTCATGCGCGACGCGATGGCGGCGCTCGGCGGCGACCCGGCCAAGGTCAATCCGCTCGTCCCGGCTGACCTGGTCATCGATCACAGCGTCCAGGTCGACCGCTTCGGGACGTCGTCGGCGTTCGCCTTCAACGTCGAGCGTGAGTACGAGCGCAACGGTGAGCGCTACCAGCTCCTGCGCTGGGCCCAGACCGCGTTCCGCGATCTGCGCGTCGTGCCGCCCGGCACGGGCATCGTCCACCAGGTGAACCTGGAGTTCCTGGCCTCGGTCGTGGACGAGCGCGACGGCGTCGCCTTCCCCGACACGCTGGTCGGCACCGATTCACACACGACCATGGTCAATGGCCTTGGGGTCCTGGGCTACGGCGTCGGCGGCATCGAGGCAGAGGCTGTGCTGCTGGGCCAGCCGCTCTATCAGCCGATGCCCAAGGTCGTCGGCGTGCGCCTGACCGGGGAGCTGCCACGCGGATCCACCGCCACGGACCTCGTCCTCGTCGTGACCGAGATGCTCCGCGCGCACGGCGTCGTCGGCGCGTTCGTCGAGTTCGCCGGCGATGGCCTGGCATCGCTGTCCCTGGCCGACCGCGCCACGATCAGCAACATGAGCCCCGAGTTCGGGGCGACCGCGACCCTCTTCCCGATCGACGACGAGACCCTCGCCTATCTGCGGCTGACGGCTCGGCCCGCCGCGCGGGTCGCCCTGGTGGAGCGCTACGCGAAGGAACAGGGGCTATGGCGCGAACCGGGTGACGGCCCGGAGTTCGATGAATCACTGACCCTGGACCTGTCGTCCGTGGAGCCGTCGGTGGCTGGCCCGCGCCGGCCCCAGGACCGCGTGCCGCTGGAGGCCCTGCGCGACAACTTCCGGAGCAACTACCCGGACGGCCTCGAGGTCGAGGAAGGCCCGGACGGGATCGTCGACGAAGCCTCCGCCGAGTCGTTCCCGGCCTCCGATGCGCCGGCCTTCGCGTCCGCCGATGCCGCGGACCTCGCCGACTCCCCCGCTCCCCCGGCGGATCCGGTGGCGGCGGACGCCCTGCCGATCCGTGCCCGCGAGTACCCGGCGGTGCGCCTCGACATCGACGGGCAGAGCGTCGTCATCCGGACGGGCTCCGTCGCGATCGCGGCCATCACGTCGTGCACGAACACGTCCAATCCCACGGTCATGGTCGGGGCCGGGTTGCTGGCCCGCAATGCCGTCGCGCGCGGGCTGCGGGTCGGGCCGACGGTCAAGACATCCCTGGCGCCAGGCTCCAAGGCCGTGACCGGGTATCTCGAGGCCGCCGGGCTGATGGACCCGCTGGCCACCCTGGGTTTCGACCTGGCGGGCTACGGCTGCACGACCTGTATCGGCAACTCCGGGCCGCTCGACGCGCCGGTCGCCGCAGCCGTCGAGGCGAACGACCTGGTCGTAGCGGCGGTGCTGTCGGGCAATCGCAACTTCGAGGGTCGGATCCATCCGCTGGCGCGCGCCTCCTATCTCGCGTCGCCGCCGCTGGTCGTGGCCTTCGCGCTGGCCGGCCGGGTCGACATCGACCTGACCAACGAGCCGTTGGGGACCGGGTCCGACGGCGTACCGGTCTTCCTCGCCGATATCTGGCCGGCGCCCGAGGAGATCCGCTCGGTCATCGGCAGCGCCATCGACCCGGCGCTCTTCCAGCAGACCTACGCCGTCGTCTTCGAAGGGGACGAGCGCTGGCAGGCCCTGCCCATCCCCGAGGGTGACCGTTACGCCTGGGAGGCCGCGTCCACCTACGTCGCCAAGCCGCCCTTCTTCGAGGGGCTGTCGTTCGACTCGGCGCCGGTCGCCGACATCGAGGGCGCTCGCGCGCTCGCGGTCCTGGGCGACTCCGTGACGACGGACCACATCTCGCCCGCGGGTTCGATCTCGCCATCGTCGCCGGCCGGCCAGTGGCTGCAGGCCCACGGCGTGTCGCCCCTGGAGTTCAACTCCTACGGCGCGCGGCGCGGCCACCACGAGGTGATGATGCGCGGCACGTTCGCCAACATCCGGCTGCGCAACCGGTTGGTCGAGGGCCGTGAGGGGCCGTACACGGTCCACCTCCCGTCCGGCGAGGACGGCTTCATCTACGACGTCGCGATGCGCTACGGCGCGGAGGGCGTGCCGCTGGTCCTGCTCGCCGGCCGTGAGTATGGCTCCGGCTCGTCGCGGGACTGGGCGGCCAAGGGCACGATGCTGCTCGGCGTTCGGGCCGTGCTTGCCGAGTCGTATGAGCGGATCCATCGTTCGAACCTGGTCGGCATGGGGGTGCTGCCACTGCAGTACGTGGCCGGTGACACGGCCGCCTCGCTGGGCCTGACCGGCCGCGAGACGTTCTCGGTGACCGGACTCGCCGGTGGGCCGACGCCGCGTCAGTCGGTCACGGTCGTGGCGACGCGCGATGACGGCACGGAGGTGCGCTTCACGGCCATCGCCCGGCTCGACGGTCCGATCGAGGTCGACTACTACCGCCAGGGCGGGATCCTGCCGGCGGTCCTGCGGCGGTTGGCCCGCGAGGCCTGAGCCCGGGCGCTGGTCGCGGGGCGTCGGGCGGCGGCGCGGTCGCCGGCCGCGCCACGCCGTCCCTCAGCCGCGCCTTCTTCGCCCAGCGCAGCGGGCGACCGGTGGAGTCGCGCCTGGCAGTCACACCGTTCGCCCGGCGCCGCTATCGACCGACGATGGGGTCGCCAGCCGCCGATCGGTGCGCTCGCCGCACGATTCGAACGGTTCGGCCGTCGCCTGCTTCGCTCAGCGCAGACCGGCTGGACGCAGATCGGCCAGGGCTCGGGGCAGCCCGGCCAGGCGCCGGCCAGGTGCCGGCCCGCCCTGTACGCGTCGTGCCCGGCCCGGGCACGACGAAGCCCTCGGGGGAGGACCGAGGGCTTCGTCGCGGAGGAGGAGTCGCGCGTTCCTGAGAGTGACGCGCGACCCTCCGCGAACGTGACGCCCTATCGCGCGGACGCGAGTTGGATCCAGATCGTCTTGGTCTCGGTGTACTGACCATGCGCATGCGCGGACTTGTCGTGCCCGCCGAAGCCCGACAGCTTGTAACCACCGAACGGCGTGGTCATGTCGCCCTCGGAGTAGGCGTTGATCCCCACGACACCCGCCTTGAGTTCCCGCGCCACGCCGTGCGCCCGGTCCAGGTCGTGGGTGTAGAGCGAGGCGGCCAGGCCATACGGGGTGTCGTTGGCCAGCGCGACCGCCTCCACCTCCGTCTCGAACTCGATGACCGACAGGACCGGCCCGAAGATCTCTTCGCGCGCGATGCGCATGTCGTTGCGCACGCCATCGAACACGGTCGGCGGGACGAACCAGCCGCCGCTCTCCTCAAGGATGCGCTGACCACCGGTCACGACCCGCGCCCCTTCCGCGCGGCCGATGTCGATGTACTCGAGGACGCGCTCCATGTGCCCACGCGAGATGAGCGCACCGATCTTCGTCTCAGGATCGAGTGGGTCGCCGACCGGCCAGGCCGCGAGCTCGGCCTGGATGGCCTCGAGCAGCGCGGCGCGCTTCGATCGATGGACGATGAGGCGTGAGCCGGCACTGCAGTTCTCACCCATGTTCCAGAAGATCGCGACCGCCACGTTGGCGGCGACCGCCGCGAGGTTCGTCACGTCGTCGAAGACGATCTGCGGACTCTTGCCGCCGAGCTCCAGGAGGACGCGCTTGAGGTTCGATTCGGCGGCGTAGGTCAGGAAGCGGCGCCCGACCTCGGTCGAGCCCGTGAACGCCAGGCAATCGATATCCGGATGGCGGCCGATCGCCTCACCGACGGTGTCCCCCGGTCCGGTCACGACGTTCAGCACACCGTCCGGCAGTCCAGCCTCCGCGGCCAGTTCCGCGATGCGCAGCAGGCTGAGCGACGTCGTGGACGCCGGCTTGATGACGACGGTATTGCCGGTGGCGAGCGCGGGGCCCAACTTCCAGGCCGCCATCTGGGCCGGGTAGTTCCAGGGGATGACCGCCCCGACCACGCCACACGGCTCCTGGGTGATCGTCGCGATCGTGCCCTCGGGAGAGGGGGCGACCTGGCCGTACAGCTTGTCGATCGCCTCCGCGTGCCAGCGGATGCAGCCGGCCGTCTCGGGCATGTCCAGGCCGACGGTGTCGATGATCGGCTTTCCGGCATCGATGGTCTCGATCAGGCCGAGTTCGCGCCCATTGACCTCGATGAGGTCCGCCCAGCGGATGAGGATGCGCTTGCGATCGCCCGGGCTCATCCGCGACCAACGGCCGTCATCGGCGGCGCGCCGGGCGGCCGCTACGGCCACGTCCACGTCGGCGGGCCCGCCCTCGGCGACATCGGCGATCGGCTGGCCGGTCGCCGGGTTGTGGGTCGTGAACCGGCCCCCACCGACGGCATCCCGGAACTCGCCATCGATGAGCATCTGGGTCCGAAGATCGAGGGCGGCGACTTCTGCGCGGGCGGCCTCGGCGGCGGGGACGAGCGTGTCGGTCATCTGGGGAGCCTCCGGAGAACGTGGGCTGGCGTGGCCCCAATGTAGCGGAGCGGGGTGCGAGACCGTCGGTCAGCCCGCCGCTTGCTTCACGAGCGCGGCGATCCGTGTCTCGTCGGCGGCGGTCAGCTCCGTCAGGCCGTAGGCCGTCGGCCACATCGTGCCGTCGTCGAGCTGCGCGTCGTCACTGAAGCCAAGGGTCGCGTAGCGGGTCTTGAACTTCTGCGCGGCCTGGAAGAAGCACACGACCTTGCCGTCCCGGGCGTAGGCGGGCATCCCGTACCAGAGCTTTGGCGCGAGGGTCGGCGCGCTGGCCTTGACGATCGCGTGGAGCCGCTCGGCCATGGTGCGATCCGGCTCCGGGAGCTCGGCGATCTTCGCGAGCACGTCAGCTTCTCCATCCGCCTCGCGCGCCGCCGCCTTCTGTTCCTTCGCCCGCTCCTTCATCGCGGCGCGTTCCTCGTCCGAGAATGTGGGGCTCTTGGCGGGCTTCTTGGTGTCGAGCATGTCCGTCTCCGTGGCGAGGTCCGGTCGGTGGACCTTGATGGTACGGACCGACCACGAACGTGGTTTCTTCGAACCTGACCGAGCCTCGGCGCCTACTCCCGCTCTGACGAACCGTTCCGCCTCCACACCTCCGTGCCGCTCCCGCTGCTCGACAGGTTGGAGCGAGGTCCTACGCGTCGGACTCCGAGACGCTGCCGACCACGAGTCTCGCAGCAGCGTCCGCCGCGGCGGACACGAGCGTCGCCCGGGTCTCCCAGGCCAACGGGACGTCCCGAGCGTCGATGGAGGCTTTGAGGTCGTCCAGGACCTTCGGCAAGAGTTGACGGAACGCGTCGTACCGCGATGTCGCGGCGGCAAGCACTTGCGCGTCGTCCATGGCCTGACCCCTCGACTTGGCTACCGGGCTGGTGTTGAAGTCGAAGGATGACGACGCCTCCGGTCCGACGCAATGACCGAGGGACTGGTGGGCGATACTGGGCTCGAACCAGTGACCTCACGGATGTGAACCGTGCGCTCTGACCAACTGAGCTAATCGCCCCGGGGCGGCCGATGCCGTCGTCGCGACGGCGAGCGCCGATGATACCCGACCGGCGTCAGACCTTCAGCCCGGGCCACAGGCTCGTGACGGCGTCCGCCGGGACCCCATCCACGACGATGAGCTTCTGCCGGCTGCTCGCGCCGGCCACGATCCGCACATCCCGACGTGCGATGCCCAGGGCATCGGCGAGCAGACGGATGAGCGCGTTGTTGGCGGCGCCCTCCACGGCCGGCGACCCGACCCTCGCGCGCAGCACCCCGTCCACGACGCCGTCCACGCGGTCACCCGCCGCTCTGGGAGTGACACGGACGGCGAAGCGGACGTCGGAGGGTGTCAAGAGGTCAGAAGGCGCGCCACAGGAAGCCAAGGATCAACAGCACGATGAACCCCGACCAATCGATCATCCCCGTCTGCGGCAGCATCCGGCGCACCGGGGCGAGGATGGGCTCGGTCGCCTGGATCAGGAACGATGACACCTGGTTGCGACCCGTCGGGTCCACCCAGGACATGATCATCCGCCCGAACACGAGCGCCCAGAGCGCCATGAACAGGAACTGCAGGAAGTTGGCGATGAAGGCTCCGGCCACGCCCGGAGTCTAGCAGCGAACGGCGCGGTGCCCGGTCAGTCGTGACGGTGCGGCCGCTCGCCGAAGAGCGCTCGACCGACGCGGACGATCGTCGCCCCCTCCCCGACCGCGACCTCGAAATCGTCGGACATGCCCATCGACAGGGCCGGGCCGAGACCGGGATGGGCCACCCGCAGCCCCTCTGATAGCCGACGCAGGGCCGTGAATGTGGGCCGGGCGACGTCCGGGTCCGTGGTGAAGCGCCCGATCGTCATCAGGCCCCCGACCGCGAGGGCATCCAACGCCGTGATGGCGTCCAGGGCGGCCGGCAGATCCTCGGGGGCGAAACCCGCCTTGGCTGGATCGCCGTCCACGTTGACCTGCAGGAGGACCGGATATGGCGACGCCGGCCCGGCGCCGCGCACATCACGCGCCAGTCGATCGAGCCGCTCCGCGAGCCCGACACCATCCACCGACTGGATGACATCGAACGCTTCGAGCGCGCGGCGCGCCTTGTTCGATTGGAGGGGGCCGATGAGGTGCCACGTCGCGCCAGGAACCTCCGGGCGCTTGGCCTCGCCCTCCTGGACCCGGTTCTCTCCTAGGTCGAAGAGTCCGGCGGCGACGGCGTCGCGCAGGCGCTCGGCCGGGACGGTCTTGGAGACAGCCACCAGCTGGACGGCGGCCGGGTCACGTCCGACGCGGGCGCAGGCCGCGGCGATGCGCTCCAGGATCTCGGCGCGAGCCGCACGGAAGGCATCCACGCCCATCGCCGGCTCGGTCATCCGTTCGGGCGCCGGCTCGTGGCCGGCGGCGCTCACTTGCGGCGCAGGAAGCTCGGGATCTCCAGGTCGTCCGCGTCGTAGGTCGTGGCCCGGCGGGCGGCCGGGGCCTCGCCGACGGACCGCTCGACGCGCGGCGCGGACACGAGCGCGGCGATCTCGTCGTCGCGGCCGGCAGCTGGGGCGTCGGACACCTGCTCGCGCTGGCGCTGGAGTTCCTGAAGGAAGTCACGCTCATGCGAGACGCGGTTGGACAGCCCGGAGTCCATGACCCCGGCGGCCTCGCGGTTCGCGTTCTGGCGCTTCTTGCCGCCATCGAAGCCGGTGGCGATGACGGTGATCATGACCTCTTCGCCGAGGCGCTCGTTGAAACTCGTACCGAAGATGATGTTGGCCTCGGGGTCCGCGGCGGCGCGAATCTCCTCCGCGGCTTCGGTCACCTCGTGGAGGCTCAGGTTCGACGAGCCGGTGATGTTGAACAGGATGCCCTGGGCACCCGCGATGTCGACCTCGAGCAGCGGGCTGGCGATCGCCTGGCGCGCCGCTTCGAGGGCGCGGTTCTCGCCGGTCGCCCGGCCGATGCCCATGAGCGCCGAGCCCGCGTCCTTCATGATCGCGCGCACGTCGGCGAAATCGAGGTTGATCAGACCCGGCATCGTGATGATGTCGCTGATCCCCTGGACGCCCTGGCGCAGCACGTCGTCGACGACGCGGAAGGCATCGCGGATGCTCGTGTTCTTCTGGACGACGTCCTTGAGGCGGTCGTTCGGGATCGTGATGAGCGTATCGACCTGGGCCTTCAGCTCCTCCGCGGCCTTCTCGGCGACGAGCTTGCGCTTGTTGCCCTCGAAGGTGAACGGCTTGGTCACGACGCCGATCGTCAGGGCACCCGACTCCTTGGCGATCTGGGCCACGACCGGGGCCGCGCCCGAGCCGGTGCCGCCGCCGAGGCCAGCGGTGATGAAGACCATGTCCGAATCGGCGAGGGCCGCGGCGATCTTCTCGGAGTCCTCCTCAGCCGAACGCTGCCCGATGCCCGAGTCGCCGCCGGCGCCCAGGCCGCGGGTGACCTTGTCGCCGATGCGGATCTTGTGCGGTGCGTCCGACTGCAGGAGCGCCTGGGCGTCCGTGTTGCAGGCGATGAACTCCACGCCCATCATCTCGGCCCGGATCATGCGGTTGACGGCGTTGCTGCCCCCGCCACCCACGCCGATGACACGGATCAGCGCGAAGTTCTCGGAATCGGAACGCAACGGCATCGGGTACTCCTCCGGTGACCTCTCGGCGGGTCGTGGCGATGACGGTCAGTCGGCATGCGATGGACGTATCCCGGCAGGCACTCGGCCAGCCGGGTCGGCTGGGATTGGCGGGAGTATAACGCCGACCCGAGGCGGGCGGTCATGAGAAGGATCTTGTCGATCCGAGCGGGCGGTGCGCGGTGGCACCGCCAGTCACGCGGCGGGCCGGCCGCGCCTGCGTGGCGCGTCGCGGTCACTGGGCCTGGCCATCTGCGCGCAGCGAAGCAGGCGACCGGCGAACCCGGTCGTCGGTCGGTCCTGGCCGTCGATCGGTGCGCTGCGCGGACGGATCGACCGGATGGGACGGGTTGGCGGCGCGCCAGCCGTCGTTCGCTGCGCTGGGCGAAGGGCGCACGCCGGGCGCCGGTCGTTCGCTGCGCTGGGCGAAAGGCGCTCGGCGATCCGCGGTCCTTTGCGGCGCTGGGCGAAGGGCGCACGCCGGGCGCCTGGCGATCCCCGGTCGTCCGCTGAGCTCGGCGAAGCGCGGGCAGTGGTCCTCGGTCGTTCGCTGCGCTGGGCGAAGGGCAAGGGCAAGCGCCAGGCACCGACCCCGTCAGCCGGCGAGGAAGCTCAGCCGCACGGTCCGTGTCGCGTTGTCGGCATTCGGGTCCAGCAGGCAGATCGACTGCCACGTCCCGAGCGCCATCCGGCCACCCAGCACCGGCACGGTCACCGACGGCGGCGCCAGCAGCGGCAGCACGTGATCCGCCCCGTGCCCCGGCGATCCGTGGCGATGCCGATACCAGCGGTCCTCGCGCGGCAGGAGTCGATCCAGGGCATCCAGCGTGTCGTCGTCGGAGCCCGCTCCCACCTCGACGATGATGAGGCCGGCCGTGGCGTGCGGCACGAACACCGAGAGCAGACCGTCGCCGGCATCGGCCACGTCCGCGACGAACGCGACACAGGCCGCGGTCAGGTCGGCCACCCCACGCGCGGCCCCGGTCCGGACCGTCAGCTCGCGGGTCTCTACGGGAAGATGCTCCGCAGTGCGTCGCGCAGCCGTCCGATGCCGCCGCCCGCCGGCGCCGACTCATAGCGCAGCGGCTCACCACCGGCCAGGGTGGTGGCGCCCCATTGGAGCAGCCCGACGCTCGTGCTGTAGGCCGGGGTCAGGAGCGTGTCGACGAGGCCGCCGATGTTGGTCGGGGCCGCCACCCGGACGGGCATGCCCAGGACCTCACGGCCCAGTTCCGCGATGCCCGACAACTGGGAGGCACCGCCCGTGAGGATCACCCCGCCCGGCAGCTGGCGGACCCCGGCGGCCCGGATCTCGTTGGCCATCAGCTCGAACGTCTCGCGCATACGGGCCTCGATGATCTGGCAGACCTCGAGGCGACTGACCGTCCGCCCGGCGTCGTCGCCCATGACGCTGACGCTGATCTCCTCGTCCTCGGGCACGGCCCGCAGGTCGCACGACCCGTGGCGGACCTTCAGTTCCTCGGCGACCTGGAGCGACGTCTTCAACCCGATGGCCACGTCGTTGGTCACGTTGTTGCCGCCGACGGGCAGGACCCGGGTATGGAACGGCGAGCCCTCCTGGAAGAGCGCCAGGTCGATCGTCCCGGCCCCGATGTCGGCAACGGCCACGCCGAGATCCTTTTCGGTCTCGTTGAGGACCGCCTCCGCGGAGGCCAGCGAGTTGACGACGAGCTCATCGATCTTGACGCCGGCCGCGGCCACGCACTTGGACAGGTTCTGGACTGCGGTCGCGGACGCCGTGACGATGTGGGTCTCGACCTCCAGGCGCAGGGCGCTCATCCCGAGCGGGTCCTTGACGCCCTCCTGGCCGTCCACGCTGAAGCCGCGCCGCTCGACGTGGAGCACCTCTCGGTTCGACGGGATCGGCACGGCCCGGGCGACCTCGATCGCGCGGTTGATGTCCTCGCGGCTGACCTCCCGATGGTGGCCGGTGACCGCGACCTGGCCCGGCGAGTTGAGGCTCTCGACGTGCTGACCGCCGACGCCGACGAAGGCGCGGTCGATCTTCCAGCCCGACAGGCGCTCCGCGCGCTCGACGGCGTCCGCGATCGAGCGGACGGTCTGGTCGATGTTGATGACCACGCCCTTCTTGAGGCCCGATGCCGGGACGGTCCCGTGGCCCATGATCGTCAGGCGCCCGTCGCGGCTCACCTCGCCGATGAGCGCACAGACCTTGCTGGTGCCGACGTCGATGCCGACGAGGACCGCTTCTCGTTCCACCGTGTCGTTCGTCTCCGTTTCCGTTGTCGGGGCGATTTACAGGAAGTGGCGCCGGATGAGTGCCACGTTATCGAAGATGCGCAGGCCGAAGGTGATCAATGCGACCAGGTACAGGTCCAGGCCGAGCCGATCGCCGATGAACGTCAACAGGACCGCGATGATCGCGTTGACCAGGAAGCCACTGACGAAGATCCGATTGTCGTAGACCCCGTCCAGCTCCGCCCTGACGGCACCGAGCACGGAATCGAGGGCCGCGAGGATCGCCACCGCCGAGTACCGGCTGAGCTCGAAACTGACGTTGACATCGAGGATAAGTCCCGCCAGGACGCCCACGAGGAGCCCGAGCAGGGGAATCAGCACGTCGTGTCGGACCTCGCCTAGGTGGTTTCGCCAAGGCTACCCGACTGTCGCTCGGAGCGGCAACCCGGTTCGACATGACCGGATCGCCCACGACGCGGCCGATCATGGGGCCGGCGTCGGCGTGGGCTTGGGGATGTAGGTCCCATCCGTGTCAGAGGCCAGGATCACCCGCTCGATGAGCGGCTCGCGCCCGATCATCAGGCTGCGCAGGAGGCGCACCTGCCCGGGCACGAGCTCCGGCGTACGGAGGCTGGCCGTGTAGAAGCCGAAGATGGCGATCCAGCTGGCCGGCCGCGAACGCAGCACGAACCCGTTCGCATCGCTGACCACGACGTCCAGGGACTCCGCCTCGCTGCCGACGTCGCTGGGCACGAGCGAGGCGATCCGGGTGGCGGCATCCAGGTCCACGGCCTCCAGGCTCCGCCCGACCGACAGGCCCGCCGACGCGGCCCGACGATCCTCGATGATCGGCAGGTCCGCGGCCTCCGCCGGCGGCGTGTCGCCGAGCCGGGCGAACAGGTTGCCCTCGTCATCGGCCAGGTAGCGCCGCTCCCCGACGCGCCAGATGAGGATGGGGACGCGCTCCTCCAGGCGAACGACCAGGGTGTCCGGGAGCTGCACGGCGACGGTCGCGGCGCTGACCGTCGCCAGACCGGCCAGGGTCGCCTCTAATGGAGCCGTGCGCAGCCGGAACAGGTTCTCGCCGCGGACCCCGTCCAGCGCCGCCTCGACGTCCGCGGCGCCGGTGAATGAGGCCCCCTCCAAACGCAGCTTCGCGTAGTCGAACGCGGAGGAATTGGCCACCCCATAGACGCCCGCCGCGGCCACGAGCGCCGCCAGCATGGCTCCGGCCCGGACCGGCGACAGGCCGGCCGAGGCCCGCCGGATCCGCGGCGTGCGGCGCATCGGGCTGGCCGACACCGGCCGACGGGCCGTGGGTCGGGCCGCGAGCGGCCGCCGCACCGGCGGTCGCTGGGTCATCGCGGCAGGTCGGCCGGGCGGAGGGCCGTGGTCGGCCGCGCGGCGTGGCGCTCCAGGGCGAGGTCGATGATGTGGCGGCACACGTCGACGAAGGCGTAGCCGCCCTCGGCCGGCATCGTCGGGAAGAGGCTGATCGGCGTGAAGCCCGGGATGGTGTTGATCTCCGAGATGACGAGCCGCTCGCCGGCGACCAGGAAGTCGATGCGGGCGAAACCCTCCGCCCCGATCGCCCGGTAGACGTCGCGCGACAGCTTGTGAAGGAGCGCCCGTTGCGCGTCGCTGACCTCCGCGCGCGTCGAGGTCTGGGACAGGCCGGGTGTGTACTTGGCCGCGTAGTCGTAGAACTCGTGGCCGCTGACGATCTCGCCCGGACCGAAGATCTCCAGGCGACTGGGGTCGTTGCCCATGACCGCGACCTCGATGTCCCGGGCGCCGGCGAGATACGTCTCGACGAGGGCCAGGTCGTCATGGCGGAACGCCTCGGCCAGCGCGCCGTCCAGCTCGCCGGGCTCGTGCACCAGGGTCATCCCGACGCTGCTCCCCAGGCGCGCCGGCTTGACCATCAGACGAGGATCGCCGGTCACGGCCCCGGCGGCGAAGGCCGCGAGCTCGGCTCGGACGCCGTCGGGGTCGCGTGCCCAGCGATCGGCCCGGACCTCGCGCCAGTCGACGACCGGCAGGCCGAGACCCCGGCACATCCGCTTGAACAGGGCCTTGTCCATGCCCAGCGCCGACGCCGCCACGCCCGATCCGGTGTACGGGAGTCTCGCCGCCTCCAGGACCGCCTGGACCGTGCCGTCCTCCCCGAACGGACCGTGGAGCGCGATGAAGACGACGGGCGGGTCAGAGCGGGTCGCGAGCGCCGTCAGCGCGTCGCCGAGCGCCAGCGGCCCCTGCGCACCGAGCGCCGCCGGATCGTCATAGGTGACCCCTGGGCGTCCGGCCCGGCGGTGCTCCGGCGGCAAGCCCCACCAGCGGCCGTCGAGGTCGATGAGGACCTGGTCCACGCTCGCGCCAGACTCCAGGAGCGCTTCGGCGATGGCGGTCCCGCTGACGATCGATACGTCGTGTTCGGCGGACGGGCCGCCGAACACGCTGACGACGGGGCGGTCGAGGGCGGTCACGGCGTGGTCTCCTCGGCCGGCCAGGGCCAGCCTTCCCAGTCGCCCAGGAAGGCGATCTCGTACTCGAGCTCGATGCCGTGCCGCTCGGCGACGACGGCGCGCACGTGGTCGCCCAACCGCCGGATGTCGGCCGCACGTCCCTTCTGGTCGTTGACGATGAAGTTGGCGTGCTTCTCGCTGACCACCGCGCCGCCGATGCGCGTGCCCTTGAGACCGGCCGCATCGATGAGCCGGCCGGCCGAATCACCCGGCGGATTGCGGAACACGCTGCCGGCCGACGGCAGCCCGAGCGGCTGATGCGCCTGACGCCAGCGCCGGATGTCGTCGAGGCGACCCTTGATCGTCTCGGGATCGGCCGGCGTCAGGTGGAACGTCGCCTCGACGACGAGCTCCGGGGGGCCGTCAAGCGGCGGATGCTTGAGCCGGGTATCGCGATACGCCAGGCCCAGCTCCGCGGCGGGCACCACGGCCTCCGAGCCGTCACTCCCGAGGATCCGGGCCGACTCCAGGATGGCCGCCACGTCCGACTCATGGGCCCCGGCGTTGGCCCACACCGCGCCCCCGACACTGCCCGGGATGGCCAGGCCGAACTCCAGCCCGGACAGGCCGGCGCGCTGCGTCTCGGTCGCGGCGCGGGCCATCGGCACGCCGGCCTCCGCCGTGTAGCGCTCCCCGTCCACCCGGGAGCCCTCGGCGCGGTCCTGGATCACGAGACCACGGATCCCGCGATCGCTGATGACCACGTCACTCCCCCGCCCCAGCACCAGGTGGGGCAGGCCGCGCGATCTCGCGAAGCGGACGAGTGCCTTCAACTCGAAGCCGTTGTGGACCGTGGCGAACAGGTCGGCCGGTCCGCCGACGCGCATCGTCGTGAACCGGGCCAGCGGCTCGTCGCGCGAGGTCTTGACCCCGATCCGGCGCTGGATGTCGGTCCCGACCGCGATCGCATCGAAGACAGGGCCGGCCGGCACGCTGGGCCCAGCGCCGGCGGTCATGCCGGCAACCCGCGGGCGCGGCGCTCGATCGACGCGTTCGATGGCAACGACTGGCGCCGACCGACGGCCAGGACCAGATCGGCGACGGCATCGGCCGCGCCCGGTCGACCCAGCTCTCGGGCCGCTGCCGACATGGCCAGGTGGCGAGCGGGGTCGTCAAGGATCGCGGCCGCATCGAGCAGCGCGGCGGCATCGAACGCCTCGTCCTCGACCAGGCGCGCGGCCCCCGCGTCGACGAGCTCGCGCGCGTTGGCGCGCTGATGGCCCGCGGCATGGGGGTAGGGCACGACGACCATCGGCAGGCCGAGGGCCGTGGCCTCGGCCAGCGTGGAGGAGCCCGCCCGGCCGACCACCAGGTCCGCGGCGGCGAGCGCCGTCAACATGTCGTCGCGCAGGAACGGATGCGGCTGATAGCGCCCCCGGAGGTCGGATGACAGCGCCTCCCGGCCCGCCAGCGCCGCCGCATACCCGGCATCGCCCGTGACGTGCACGACCGCGACCCGCTCGACCAGGCGCGGCAGGGCGTCGGCGACGGCCGCGTTGAAACGCCGGACCGCCTGGGAGCCACCGAAGATGAGCAGGACGCGCACCCCATCCGGGATGCCCAGCCGGGCCCGTGCCGCCTCGCGATCCACCTCCCGGGTGTCACGGATGGGCGTGCCGGTGACGTAACAGGGTCTGCCCCCCGACGTGCCGGCCAGCGTGGCGCACGTCGCGGCGAACGAGACGGCCAGCACATCGGCCAGACGCGCGGTCATGCGCACGGCCCGACCTGGGACGACATTGCCGTCCCAGAGCACGACCGGGATGCCGAGGGGAGCGGCCGCCAGGAGCACCGGGACCGCCACGTAGCCGCCCGTGGTGAAGATGGCCGCCGGGCGATCCGCGGCCAGGTCGGCCGCCGCCTGCGGGACGGAGGCAGCCAGGCGCAACGGATCGATGACGGCGTGGACGTCCATCTCCACC
The DNA here is from genome assembly GCA_051306295.1 of Candidatus Limnocylindrales bacterium. GTDB lineage: Bacteria > Chloroflexota > Limnocylindria > Limnocylindrales > CSP1-4 > SPCO01. The sequence goes on along the minus strand of JBPPMZ010000141.1, from coordinate 4,405 downwards.
GAGCGCAGCGAGCGCAGGGCGAGCCGGCGCAGCGGGATCCCGGCGGCCGGGACGATGCTCGCCTCCAGCCCGCGGTGCCCCCCGAGCCAGCGGAGGTCAGCGCCGTCCGGTCGAGCGCGCAGCGACCGGGCGACGGCCAGAGCCGGGTAGATGTGCCCGCCCGTCCCGCCGCCCGCGATCAGGAGTCGCATCGTCGTTCCAGGTCCCCTTTTCGATGGTCTCGCGCGAGATGGAGAGCAGGATCCCGATCGCGGCGAAGCTGATGATGAGCGACGAGCCGCCGGCGCTCAGGAACGGCAGCGTGATCCCCGTGATCGGCACGAGCGTCACGACGACCGCGATGTTGATGAACGCCTGGATGCACAGCCAGGCGGTGATCCCGGCGGCGAGGAGTGCCCCGAAGGTGTCCGGCGCGGCGAGCGCGACGCGAGCCCCAGAGTACGCGAGGGCCGCGAACAACGCGATGACGATGACCCCGCCGACCATCCCGAACTCCTGGCCGATCTCGGCGAAGATGAAGTCGTTGAAGGCGTTGGGCACGGTCACCAGGCTCTGCCCCAGGCCCCGACCGAACAGGCCGCCGGCGCCGAGCGCGAGCAGCCCCTGGACCGTGTGGAAGCCGGCGCCCAGCTGGTCCGACCACGGGTCGAGCCAGGTCCGGATGCGATCCATCTGGTAGCCCTTCAGCCCGAGCGCGATGGCGGCGAGGCCAGCCCCCGATACGAGCGTCAGCAGGTGGACGATGTTGGCGCCCGCCAGGAAGAACATCGCGAACCCGGTCAGCGACAGCACGATGGTCGTACCCAGGTCCGGCTCCCGGAAGACGAGGAACGCGACCGGGGCCAGGATCACGAGGAACGGGACCGTGCCCCGCCAGAACCCGGACACGCGCGTCCCCCGCTTGGCGAACCAGTGGGCGAGGTAGATGACCAGGGCGAGCTTGGCGACCTCGGCCGGGTGGATGGCCGGCAACGGGCCGATCTGCAGCCAGCGCGCCGAGCCGCCGACGGAGATCGGCTGCATGGGTCCCATCGCGGGCAGGAGGACGAGCACCAGCAGGACCATCGCCACAGCGAAGAACGGGACCGACCCAAGGCGCAGGTAGCGGTAGTCCACGCGGAGCATGACGAGCATCGCGATCATGCCGAGGACGGCCCATTGGATCTGCGGCCCGACCGTGGCGAACGGGTCATCCTCGACGAGGTACCCGCGCATCGCCGAGGACGAGAAGACCATCAGGATCCCGATGGCCGTGAGGGCGACCACGACGACCAGGATCAGGTAGTCGGGCTGGTGGCGCTCGCGCTGCAGGACCTGGGTCGGCGACTTGGCCGGCGCCCGATTGGCGGTGCGCCGGACATCGCGGGCCTTCGCCTCGATCGACCGCTCATCATCGGTCGCGGGCCGGCCGAATCGCGGCAGCGGTGGTGCAAGGTTCATCGCGTCCCCCCTCGGTGGTCGGCGGCCAGAGCCGCGACTGCCTCCTTGAATGCCCGGCCACGAGCGGCATAGTCCACGAACATGTCGAAGCTGGCCGCGGCCGGACTGAGCAGGACCGTGGCCGGACCCGCGCCTGGACCGGCTGCACGCAGCGCTTCGTGCGCGAGCGCGTCAGCGCGACGGACCGCGTCCGCCAGGTCCGTCGCCGCCTCGATGGTGACCAGCCCCGCGGCGCGGAATCGCGCGCCGAGATCCGGGCCACTCTCGCCGATCACGACGGCCGCGACGGCCCGCTCTGCGACGACGGGCGGGAGGCCTGAAAGGTCGACGCCCTTGTCCCGGCCACCGGCGATGAGCACGATCGGCGGGTCGAAGGCGCGCAGCGCGGCGATGACGGCATCGGGCTGGGTGCCCTGCGAGTCGTTGACGAAGCGGACGCCGTCGATGACCGCGACGGTCTCGAGCCGATGTTCGACGCCGGTGAAGGCCGCGGCGGCCGTCCGGATGGCATCCGGCGCGACCCCGAACAGCAGCGCCACGGCGATCGCGGCCAGGGCGTTGCTCACGTTGTGCGCTCCCGGGATGGCCAGTTCACCGACCGGCATGATCCGGCCACCGGGGCCAGCGCCCACGGCCCCACCGCCGGCCAGCGGCAGCCGCTCCATGCCCGCGGCGACGATCCAGCCGTCCACGACACCGATCCCGCCCGGCATCGGGCGTTCGCGCCGGTAGAGCACGGCCGGAGCGATGCCCAGACCGGCATAGCCACCGACGACCGGGTCCTCCCCGTTGAGGACGAGCGCCCCGTCCGGGTCGACCAGCTCGGCCAGGCGGCGCTTGACCCGCCGGTACGCCTCCATCGAGCCGTGCCGGTCGAGGTGGTCCGAGGTGACGTTCGTGTAGACCGCGACGGTCGTGCCCCTCGACAGGGTCGGCAACTGGAGCTCCGACAGCTCGATGACGACCCGGTGCTCGGGGGTCAGCTCCGGCAGGCGCTCGACCAGCGGGATGCCGATGTTCCCCCCAAGCACGGCCGTATGTGACGGGTCGGCGGCCAGCAGCGCGGCGGTGAGGGCGGACGTCGTGGTCTTGCCCTTCGTCCCGGTCACGCCGATGGTCGGCGCCTCGCACAGGCGCAGGAACAGGTCGGGCTCCGACACGAGCATCGGCACGGAGCGATCGCCGGCCACGCGTGCGGCCACCAGGGACTGGAGCGCCGTCCGCAGCCGCGGCTCGGTCGTCGGGTAGTCCGGATTGATCGATGGCGACGTGGCGACCAGGGCGGCCTCCGCCCAGGCCGCCGCCGGATCGGCATCCGGCCCGAGGCGTAGCTGGACGGGGCGACCTTCCAGGGCCGCGATCGCGGCGCCGTGGGCATCGGCCAGACGCCCGTCGTAGATGGTCACGCGCGCGCCCGCGTCGGAAAGGAAGCGTGCCAGCGCGATGCCACTCCGCGCGAACCCCAGGACCGTGACCGGCCGGTCGTGCAGGGCGCCAGAGCGGACGTCGGTCATGGTCAGCGCGTCGAGGTCGATGGTCGAACCCGGGGTGGTCATCGCCGGGCTCACACGAACCGGCCGGTCTGGGTGGCCATGAACAGGGTCACGCCCAGCAGCGCCGCAAGGACGCCGACGATCCAGAACCGGATCGTGATCTTCTCCTCGTCCCAGCCGCCCAGCTCGAAGTGATGATGGAGCGGGCTCATCCGGAACAGGCGCTTGCCGCCGGTCAGCTTGAAGTAGACCACCTGCAGGATGACCGAGCCCGTCTCGACCACGAAGATGATGCCGATGAGGGGCAGGACCAGGATCTGACCGGTGATGAGCGCGGTGACGGCCAACGCGGCCCCCAGCGACAGCGCCCCCGAGTCGCCGATGAAGATCTGCGCCGGGTGCACGTTGAACCACAGGAAGCCGAGCAGCGCTCCGATGATCAGCGCGCACAACAGCGCGAGGTTGGTCTGGGTCGGCTCGTTGAGCAGGGCGATGAGCATGAACGCGACGAACGCGATCGCCACCGTCCCGCCCGACAGCCCATCGAGCCCGTCGGTCAGGTTCACGCCGTTGGCGGCGGCCACGATGGCGAAGGCCGCGAACAGGACGTACAACCAGGGCGCGATCTGGACCGCTCCGACGAACGGAACGGCGATGGCGGTGATGGCGTACGTCTGCTGGATCTGGTAGGCGGCCACGAAGGCCACCACGGTCAGCCAGATGAGCTTCTGGCGAGCCTTGATGCCCTCCCCGGTCCGGGCGTTCAGGTAATCGTCGAACGCGCCCAGCAGCCCGACGCCGGCCAGGGCCGCCAGTGGGGCGAAGGTCGCCGCGTCCGGCTGGCGCAGGAAGAAGTAGATGCCCAGGACGACCACCACGATGAGCAGGCCGCCCATCGTGGGCGTGCCCTCCTTCACGTAGTGGGTCTCCGGCCCGTCCTCGCGGATGCGCTTCCCGAATCCGAGGGCCTGCAGCAGCCGGATGTACGGCGGCATGAGGATGACGACCAGGGCGAAGGCCAGGAGGAGGCCCTGGATCAACTCGACGGGCGGCATCAGTCGGTGGCCTCCCCGAGCTCGGTGCGGAGCAGATCCACGACCCGGTCGAGTTCGAGGCCGCGCGAGGCCTTGACCAGCACGATGTCGCCGTCGCGCAGCCGCGGTCGGAGCGCGTCCACGGCCGTCTCGGGGCTGACCGCGTGGTGGATACGGCTCCGATCCAGGCCGCCCTCCACGGCCCCCTCGATGATCCCGCGGGCGTCGTGGCCGACGACGACCAGCAGCTCCGCGACGGCGGCCGCCGCCTCGCCGACCGAGCGATGGCCGGCCTCATGCCCAGGCCCGAGTTCCAGCATCTCCCCGAGGACCGCCACGTGGCGACCGGGGATGCCGGCCAGCAGGTCCAGGGCCGCCCGGACCGAGGCCGGTGAGGCGTTGTAGCTGTCATCGATGACGGTCGCGCCGCGCAGACGC
>JBPPMZ010000140.1:0-5942 GCA_051306295.1 Candidatus Limnocylindrales bacterium | reverse complement strand
CCACGAGCCGTCCCGGACCGCGATGGCCGCGGCGGTGGTCGACACCTGGGCTGGTGGCTGACTGGCGGTATCCTGCTGGCGTTCATCGTCCTGTCGGGCGTCGGCGTCGACCTCTGGACCGATGCCCTGTGGTATCGCAGCGTTGGGTTCGACCCCGTCTTCTGGACGCGCCTTGGCGCCCAGGTCGCGCTCTTCGTCGCCGGGGGCGTACTGACCCTCCTCGTCCTGCTGGGCAACCTGTGGTTGGCCGGCCGGCTCGTGCCGCCGCCCGCCGTCGAGGGCCGTGGCGGCTCGTTCCGCGACCTGTTCACGCGCCTGAACGAGGCGGCCCGCCAGGCCGAAGTCGGCGGTGGGCCCGGACGTCGCTTCAACGCCGAGCCTCCGCGCCCCGTGACGTTCAGCACGGAGGACATGCCGGACCTGACCCCGCTGGCCGGGATGGCGCTTGTCGCCGTCAGTGTGCTGATCGCCCTGACCGTCGCCGGATCCGTGGCGTCGGGCTGGGAGACGGTCCTGCTGTGGGCCAACCGGGTGCCCTTCTCGCCGGAGACGGCCAGTGCCGTGGCGGACCCCATCTTCGGGCGGGACATCAGCTTCTTCCTGTTCGAATTGCCGTTCCTGCGGTTCGGCCAGGCCCTGTTCAACGGCCTCGTGATCGCGGCCCTGATCGTCGTCTTCTCGCGCTATCTCGTCGGCGCGATGCGCGGCAGCCTCGTGTTCACGACGCCGGTCCGGGTCCACCTCGGCATCCTCGCCGCGTTGTTCCTCGTCTCGGTCGCCGTGGGCTACCAGCTCGACAAGTTCGAGCTCGCCTATAGCGTGCGCGGCGTCGCCACCGGCGTCAGCTTCACCGACCAGAACGCGCAGTTCTTCGCCTACGACGTGTTGACGGTGCTGTCCGGCCTCGCGGCGGCGCTCCTGGTCGGCGGCGCGTTCACGCGCATGCTCTGGCCACTCGGTCTCACGGTCGGCGTGTGGCTGCTGGCCTCGCTGCTCATCGGACGCGCCTACCCCGAGGCCATCCAGCGCTTCACGGTCGTGCCGAACCCGCTTGCCCAGGAAGAGCGCTACATCGCCAACAACATCGCGATGACGCGCCTGGCCTTCGGCCTCGACGACTGGGAGGATCGGCCGTTCCGGGGTGAGGCCGTCCTGACCCAGGAGGCCATCGACGCCGACGAGGACACGTTCCGCAACGCCCGACTCTGGGACTACCGCCCGCTCGCCGACACGCTGGACCAGCTCCAGACGATCCGGCGCTACTACACATTCAAGGACGTCGACACGGATCGTTACGTCATCGGCGGCGTCCAGCGCCAGGTGATGCTGTCGGCTCGCGAGCTGGCCATCGGCGACACGGGCTCGAGCGGCTTTCTGACCCAGCGGATCATCTACACCCACGGGATCGGCCTGGCGATGGTGCCGGTCAATGAAGTGGCCAACGAAGGGCAGCCGCGCCTGTTCATCGGCAATCTGCCTCCGGTCTCGAACGACGGCGCGCCGGTCGTCACCGAGCCGCGCATCTACTTCGGCGAGCTCGAGACGTCGCACGTCATCACCGGCGCGCGCCAGAACGAGTTCGACTACCCGACCGGCGAGGGCGACGCGGAGGCGACGAGCGGCGACGGGACCGCGACGCGCTGGACCGGTACGACCGGCATCAAGCTCGATACGACGCTGTCGCGGGTGCTCTTCGCGCTCCGCTTCCGCGACCTGGACCTGCTCATCAGCGACCAGGTCACCGCCGACAGCCAGCTACTCATGCACCGCTACCTGTCCGACCGGCTGCCGCGCATCGCGCCGTTCCTGGAGTACGACAAGGACCCCTACGTCGTCGTCACCGACGCGGGCCGGCTGGTCTACGTCCAGGACGCGTACACGACCAGCGATCGATTCCCGCACGCCCAGTCGTTCGACCCATCCGTGTTCGAGGCGACCGGGCTGGCTCGCCGGCCGATCAACTACATCCGGAACAGCGTCAAGATCACGATGGACGCCTACGACGGGACGATGCACTTCTACGTGTCCGACCCCACGGATCCGATCGTGCGGGCCTACGCCGGCGTCTTCCCGACGCTGTTCGAGTCGATCGACACGATCCCCGCGGACCTGCGGGCGCACCTGCGCGTGCCCGAGGAGCTGTTCAACGTCCAGACCCGCGTGTTCGGGCGCTATCACGTGACGGACACCGAGCGGTTCTTCGCAGGCAACGACGTGTGGACCGTGCCCGAGGGGCAGACGAGCGAGCAGACCCTCCCATCCGAGGCCTACTACGTCGTCATGCGCATGCCCGGTGAGCCAGAGTCGGAGTTCCTGCTCCTGCAGCCCATGGTCCCGGTCGGGCGGTTCAACATGATCGCCTGGGTCGCGGCCCGGATGGACGAGCCGAACTACGGTGCGACCCGCGTCTACCGCTTCCCGGCGGACACGACCATCTTCGGGCCGGTCCAGATCGAATCGCGCATCGACCAGGATCCGATCATCAGCCAGCAGGTCTCGCTCTGGGATCAGGCCGGCTCAGCAGTGATCCGGGGCAACCTCATCGTCGTCCCGGTCGGTGAGTCGCTCCTGTACCTCCAGCCGGTCTACCTCCAGTCCACGGGCTCCGCCTTCCCGGAGTTCCAACGGATCGTGGTCGCGTCGCCGCGCGAGGTGGTCTGGGGTGAGACGCTGGGCGAGGCCTTGCGCCTGCTGCTCGAAGCGGAGAGTGATAACGGCGGCGGCCCGACGCCCTCACCGACCCCTGGCCCCGGCCCGACGCCCACGCCGGGTCCCGGTCCCAGCGCAACGCCCGCCCCGACCGTCGACCCGAACGAGCCGCTGCCGACCGATGTCGCCGGGCTGATCGCCTACGGCAAGACGCACTTCGATCTGGCCCAGGCCGCCCTTCGCGACGGCGACTTCGCCCGGTACGGCGAGGAGATCGCCAAGGTCGAGGCCGCCCTACAGCGCCTGGATGAGCTGGCCCCGGGCCTTGGCGTGCCGTCACCGGGGGCGTCCGCCAGCCCCGCGCCGTGACCCCTGGGGCGGTGCTGGCCGCCTCACTCCTGGCCAGCCTGGCCAGCCCATCGACGTGGGTCCTGGGGCTGCTGGGGTTCCTGGTCCGTGGCGGCTTCCTGGTCGTCATGGCGCCGATCGTGGTCGTGCCGTCGGCCGTCGGGCTGGCCAACATCGTCGCCCCGACCCTGACCTCGATGGTCTTCGGTGGGCTCTCGCCGGAGATCGCCGTGCTCGTGGTCGGAGGTGTGCTCGCCGCGGCCGCCTGGCTGGTCCTGGGCGGGATGCTCACCGCAGCTGCCGAGGCGGAAGCGGTCCAGCGCATCGCCGAGGACGAGGACGTGACGATCCCGCGACGATCGGGGCTGGCCCTTCGGATCCTCCAGGCGCGTACGATCGCGGCCGCCCCGCTGGCCATCGCCCTGGGTCTGGGTGTCATGCGCGTCGTGGCCGTCGCCTATCGAGAACTCACCGTGCCATCCGAGGTGGCGGTCCCGGTCGCCGTCCGGATCATCCGCGGTGCCCCGGACGCCGTGGCAGCCATCGTCCTGGCCTGGGTCGCGGCCGAGATCCTTGGCGCCGTGGCGGCCCGGCGCATCGTGCTCCATGGCGATGGTCCGGCGGGTGCCGTCCTGCACGCGGTGGGTCATGCCATCCGCCATCCGCTGCGCGTCGTCGTGGCGTTCGGCGTGCCGTTGGTCGTGCTGGCGGCCGTCGTCGTACCGTCCGCAGCGGCCGCCGCGGTCACCTGGGACGCCATTCGCGGGGCCATCGCGGATGACGCGGGCCCGTACGGTGTGGGCGGCCTGCTGGTCGCCTTCATCGGTCTGTGGGGCGGGGGACTGGTGCTCATCGGGATGGTCAGCGCCTGGCGCAGCGCCGTCTGGACGGTCGAAGTGGCCCGGACGTTCGGCGCAGTGCCGACGGCCCTTCCGGGGGAGTGGACGGCCTCGCCCGGCGCTGCCACGCTTGCGGACCTTCGGTCCCCTGGGGCCGATCCGGACCCGAGGTGATCCCATGGCCGTGCGCACGATCGAGTGCACCGAGTGCGGGACGACCGTCCCGTACGGTCGACTTTCCTGCCCATCGTGCGGCGAGCTGCTGGCGTCCGTGGCCGGAGCGGCCCGTCGCCTGACGTCGCTCGTGCCGATCGAACTCGAGCGGACCGCAGAGGTCGCGGTCGCCGCGCCCGCCCCGCCGTCGGAAGCTGCCGCGCCCGAGCCTCCCGTCCCGACCGCGCACCCGGTGCCATCGGTCCTCCATGAGGTCGCCGCTGAGGATGCGGTCGATGGCGAGACCTGGGACCAGGGCTGGGACGCACCCGACGACGCCCACGACGACGCTAACGACGCCGGTGACCTGGGGTCCCTGACCTGGCCGACGGTTCCGTCGGACCCGATCACCGCCGCAGGCGTGGACGTCGACGTCGTGGCTGAGGCGCGATCGAGCGCTCCCGCGTGGACCACGCCGCCCTTCCCGCCGCAGCCGTCGATCACGGTCGCGACGCCGGCGGAGACGCCGGGTGCGTATGTCCCGCCGGCCCCGGTTCCGGCCGTCGCGACCCCGCTGGCTGGCGACATCATCCCGGCCGGCCTGCCGGCGCCGGCCCGGTCATGGGCTGGATCCACCAGCGCCGAACCGGGTGCCGCGGCCGCTCGTGACGGGGCCGCCGCCCGACCGGGCGCGGAACTCAGCCTGACCGACCCCGCCCGCCGATCCGAGGCGATCGACTGGATCGCGGTCGCCGGTGCGGCGCTCGGTTCGGTCGGGTTCCTGCTGCCGTGGGCCCGGACCATCATCGGCGCCGACGGCGTCGGCTATCTCGACACCTGGGGCTTCGCCGGCCCGGCGCACGTCCTCGTCGTGGTCGGGATGCTCGCGGTCCTGACCCTGGCGGTCGCGAAGACTCGCGTCCCGGCGTGGGTGCGTCTGGGCATCCCCGGCCTCGTCCTGTCGGCGCTGCTGCTTGGGCTGCTCTGGCCGTACATCCTGGGTCCGCTCGGCCCGCTGCCGGGCGCCTACCTGTCGTTCGCCGGAGCGCTCGTCCTGGGCGCGGCCTCGGTCGCCGCGCTGGCGATGGACCGTCACGCCCGGGCGGACCCGCGCGTCTGAGCCCCGTCCGACGATGGTCAGTCATCGTCGGCGTGTGGCGATCGTCCCGGCTGCGCTCCCCATAAGCGACCGGGGTCCCCTGCTACTATCCACCGGACGCCGCCCCGGAACGGGCGAATCATGGCGGCCGACTCGACCGGATTCCTACGGAGGCACCCCAGAAGGGTATGGACCAGATCCTTGCCGGGATCGGCGAAACGATCGGCGACATCATCGACAGCCCGGTCGTCCAGTTCGGACTCCGGGCCATCGCCATCTACCTCGTCATCCTGTGGATCGCGACCGCCTACTGGGCGTTCCGCGACATGCAGCAGCGATCCGACAACGCGATCCTGCCGTACCTCGTGGCCGCCGGGATCATCCTGTTCACCCCGGTCTTCTTCGTCTTCGCGGTGTGGGTCTACAAGATCGTCCGACCCCACGAGAAGATCGGCGAGGTCTGGGAGCGGAACCTGGCCGAGGAGGCGCTGCTGGCCGAAGTCGAAGCGATCCTCCACTGCCCGACCTGCGAGCGGCGGGTCAACGAGGAATGGATCATCTGCCCGACGTGTCGGACGCGGCTCAACCGGGTCTGCCCGAACTGCTCGCGCCTGGTGGGCCTGGATTGGTCGCTGTGCGCCTGGTGCGGCAAGGACTTCGAGCGCCGTGACGAGCGGGCGGCCGCCGCGATGATCGAGCCGATCGCTCCGGGCATGGAGCCGACCGGTCGCCTCGCGGCGCCGGGCTCCGGCGCCGTCCCGGGTGGCATCACGACCTCCGTCCGGACGGGTCGCTCGGCGGGACGCAGCACGCGCTCGGCGACCGCGCAGGATCCGCTGCCCGAGCGTTGATCC
>JBPPMZ010000139.1:0-3527 GCA_051306295.1 Candidatus Limnocylindrales bacterium | reverse complement strand
CGCCGCGAACGGCTTGTCCGGGCGCTTCGTCGACGGCACACCCCGCGCGTTCCAGCTGACCGGCCGGGGTTCCGTCCCGGTCGATGCCGTGGCGGTCACCGCCAACCTGACCGTGACCGGCGCCACCGCCGGCGGCTACGTGTCCATCGGCCCGTCGATGACCGGCTCGCCCTCCACCTCGACGCTCAACCTGGCCAAGGGCCAGACGATCGCCAACGGCCTGACCCTGCGGGTCGGCTCGGGTGGCACGGTCGGGGCCGTGTTCATGAGCGCCAGTGGGGCCAAGGCGCACGAGATCCTGGACCTCGTCGGCTACTTCCGCTGACCGGACCGCGTCTACACTTGCCGGCGATGGCGACGCAGGGGATGACCGGTAGCGGCACGTGGGTCGTGCTCCCGACCTACGACGAGGCCGAGAACATCATGCCGATGTCGCGGGCCATCCTCGCGGCCCTGCCGTCCGCCACGTTGCTCGTCGTCGATGACGGGTCGCCCGATGGCACCGGCCGGATCGCCGATGAACTCGCCGCCGCCGACCCGCGGATCCGGGTCCGGCATCGGGCCGCCAAGCGGGGCCTGGGGCGCGCCTACCTCGACGGTTTCGGTGTCGCGCTCCAGGGCGGCGCCGAATCGATCGTCCAGATGGACGCCGACTTCAGCCACGATCCGGCGGTCCTGCCCGACCTGCTCGCCCCGCTCGAGCGCGGGGTCGCCGACCTCGTCATCGGCTCGCGCTACACGCCCGGGGGCGGGGTCGTCGACTGGGGGATCGGACGTCGGCTCATCTCGCGCGGCGGCAGCCTGTTCGCGCGTGTCGTCCTGGGCTTGCCGGCCAGCGACCTGACCGGTGGGTTCAAGGCGTGGCGGGCCCCGACGCTCGCCGCCATCCCGTTCGAGGGCATCCACGCCGGCGGCTACGTGTTCCAGATCGAGATGACCTACCGAGCGAACCGGGCCGGGGCGCGGATCACGGAGGTGCCCATCACCTTCCGCGATCGTCGGGTCGGCCAGAGCAAGATGTCGCGCCGGATCGTGGTCGAGGCCCTGGTGGTCGTCGTCCAGCTGCGCGCGGAGGGCCTGCTCCGGCGGTTCCGTCGGACCGCTAGGGGCACCGGTGCGGACGCCGTCACGGACGACAGCACGCCCTCGTGACGCTGGGGGAGGCGGCCGAGCCGATCCCCCGGCCGCCGGGCGTCCGGGTCGTGCTCGACGCGCGGCCGCTCCAGGATCCCGGTCGGGCGCCAGTGACGGCCGCGTACCTGGGCTCGCTCCTGGAGGCATACGACGCGTCGCCGTTGCCGGGCGAATCGTTCGCGTTCCTGTTGGGCTCCGACCTCGATGACCCGACCGAGGGGCTGACCCACCTCGACGTCATCGGTCGACGCCTCCTGCCGCCGACGAAGTTGCTGCGGTCCGCCGCGCAGACGGTCGACCCGTTCCTGCTGCGCGGCGCGTCGTTGGGCGCCGCTTGGCGGGCGGAGCGGGGCGGCGCCCAGGGCGCCGTCTACCACGCGGTCGGCGCCGGTACGCTGCCGATCGCGTCCGGCCTGCCCCTCGTCGTGACCATTTTGGACCTCGCGCCATGGGAGCTGCGGACGGCCTTCGGCGGCGGGACCGCGGCACGATTCGGCCAGCGGCTGCGCCATCGGCTGCTGCGGGACGCGGCCGCGGTCATCGTCGGCACGGAGGCCGTCGCGGCCGCTGTGCGGCGATTGCTCCACGTCCGGCCGGAGCGGATCCACGTCGTGCCGATCGCGCCGCGGCCCGCGTTCATCGAGCCTGCCGGGGATCCTGTTGAGGGTCTTGATGATGCCGCCCGGCTTGGGCTGGGGAACCGCTATCTCGTCTATCCCGGGCGCTACGACGCTCGCCAGGACCTGGCTACGCTGCTCGCTGCGCTCGCGTCGTTGTCGGCCGACGGCCGCCCCGACGGCCTCCCGGACGACACGGCCTGGCCGCCGCGCGTCGTGCTCGTCGGCGCGAGCCCAGCCGATCGAGCGTCGCTGGCTCGCCAGGCCGCACGCGAAGGGGTGGGGGAGGCGCTGGCCTACGCCCCGGCGCTGACGGATGCGCGGATGGCCGCCCTGCTCCAGGGCGCCCGGGCCGCGCTCCTTCCGGTCAGGTCCGATGCGATCGGCCTGGCGGCGGTCGAGGCGATCGCCACCGGCACGCCGGTCGTGGCGTCCGCGGTCGGGGCGCTACCGGAATTGATCGGGGCGGCCGGCCTGCTCGTCCCGCCGCGCGACGCGGACCGGTTGGCCGTCGCGCTCCGCACGGTCTGGACGGATGACGAAGTCCACGGCCGGATCGCCGAGGTGGCCCGCGAGCGCGCTGCGGCTGGGTGGCCGTCCTGGGCGGAAGTCGCTGAGGCCACGCGACGGGTCTACGCGGCGGTCGGACGCCGGTAGTGGTCCGGCCCGGGAACTGACTCGTACGCACGTTTCATGTCCGGCGCCATGATCCCGGCGACCCAACGAGCGAATCGCTGATTCCCATGCACGGTCCAGGCGACGGCCCCGCTCAGCCTCCTGACGCCGACGGCGCCGCGCTCTCGGACGCGGACGGAGTCGGCGTGGCGGGCGGCTCATTCGAGCCCTTGGTGAACGTCACCGGCGCCCCGATCTTCATCACCTGGATGAACGTCTGCCCGACGGTCAGCGTGACCGGCTTGCCGGCCTTGTCGTAGAAGCGCGTCGGCTTGGTGATGGCCGACTTCTTCCATGTCCCCTTGATCGTCTTGCCGTTCGTCGAGATATAGGCCGTGCCGCTGCCGATGAGGTCGGCGTCGAGTCGGTGCTTGCGATCGTTGAGGGGGACGAACCGCACGAACATGACGATCACGTTCTTGGGCTGGATCCGTGCACCATCCGCCGCGTCGACCTGCTTGCCCTCGCGGCTGACCGAGCGTCGGTAGGTGTTCGTGTCGCGCGCATAGCGGTACGTGACCGTGTTGGCCGGGTACACGACCTTGATCGAGCCGCCGTACGGCCGCTCGGCTTCCGGGGCATCTGGCGCGAACTGCCAGGCGGGCTTGAGGACCTTGTCCTTGGCCTTCAGCACCGAGGCGAGCTGGCGCAGCTTCTTCCCGTCGGTGTAGACGTTGTGCGGCCCCGGCCGCTCCCGGATGCGCTCGAAGTAGCGACCGCCGTAGCGGAACTCGTTGGCATCGAAGACGTACTGGCCGCGACCCTTCGCCCGCAGGGTCGCGAGCGCTCCGGGTGAGCCGCCGCTGTGGGCGTAGACCGCACGCCACTCGGCGGCCCAGGCGATGTAGTACGAGCGCGCGCTGCGCACCGGCCCCACGGCGCCCGGGATCTTCGACTGGAAGATGGCCATGTAGCGCGGGATGCCGGCCTCCGCCGGCGCGTGCCAGACGACGTCGGCACTGTTGAGTCCGGACTGCGGCCGGGCTGGCGACAAGTCGTCGATCATGACCGCGATGGCGTGCCGGGCAGCCACTTCGGGCGCCACGAGTTCCCCGGTCAGCGGAGCAGGGAGCGGTGTCGGGGTCGGCACCAGGGTCGGGG
>JBPPMZ010000138.1:0-55801 GCA_051306295.1 Candidatus Limnocylindrales bacterium | reverse complement strand
CCGCCCGCCGACGACGACTGAGGCCCCAAGCCGCGACTGATCGCCCGGGTGCGACCCGCCCGACCCGCCCGCCGCGACCGGTCGGCCCATCCCGACATACGACGCCTTGCAGCGTCACAAGGCGGGCCTGGGCGATTCGGGAGCGGCGTGATCCACGGTCATCGTGCACGCGACCCACGCCTCTCCGCCGGGATCCCGGCCGGGACGCTCCGCTGGCCCCGCCTAACGTTCCGTATGGCGGCATATGACAGCCGCGAGCCCGCGCGAGCGCACCGACGAACCGGCGACCGGTCCTACGCCCAGCCGCCGAGGCGCGGCACGCTAGACTCTGGTCACGGGCGAGTGGCGGAATGGCAGACGCGCCGGCCTTAGGAGCCGGTGCCGCGTGAGCGGCGTGGAGGTTCGACCCCTCTCTCGCCTACCAGGTCGTGATGGCGGCGATTCGGCAGTCGCCTCGGGATCCGCCCCGGTTGCAATCTCTGACTTTCTGAATATAGTAGAAACAGCCCACAACGGACGGCATCCTTCGGCCGATTCGCGGGTACTCGGTTTCTAGAGGTCGCATGCTGGTGGGTGGAGCCGATACGTTCGCGCCGCTCGCGCTCGCGGCCGCCGCCGCCTGGTTCCTGGTCGCCGGCGTCACGGCCGCCGCATGGCCGGGTCATCGACCGACGATGATCGCGGTCACCATTGCCTGCGTCCTGCTGGCCGTTGGCGGTAGTGGGTTGATCGCCGGTCCCAGCGTCGCGTTCCGCGCGGGCGACGTCCTTGGTTACGCGTTGATCGACGTCCGGTACGACGCCCTGGCGGGCCTGTTCCTGATCGTGCTCGGCGTCGTCGGCGCGGCGGCTTCGGTCTACGGCATCGGATACCACGATGCCGCGCGATCCCGCATCGACCCGCTGGCGCACGTCCTGTTCCTCGCCAGTATGGCCCTCGTGTTCGGGTCCGCCAACGCGTTCAGCTTCCTGTTCGCCTGGGAGGCGATGGCGATCGCATCCGCGGTCTTGGTGATCGGGTCCCGTCCGTCGCGCGCGGTCGCCAAGGCGGGCTACGTGTACCTGATGATGACGCACGTGGCGACGGCCGCGATCGCCGTGGCATTCGCCGCCTGGTCGGCGGCGGCCGGCTCCCTTGACTTTTCGGCGTGGGGCGCGGCCGCGACGACCATGGACGGCAAGCTCCGAGACCTGCTGTTCGTCTTGCTGCTCATCGGGTTCGGGACCAAGGCGGGCATGATGCCGCTCCATATCTGGCTGCCACGAGCCCACCCGGCGGCGCCATCCCACATCTCGGCCGTGATGTCCGGGGTGATGATCAAGACCGGGATCTTCGGGATCATCCGGTTCGGGATCGAATTCCTCGGCCCGGGCCCTGCATGGTGGGGGCTCCTGGTCCTCGTGATCGGCGCGGCCTCCGCGGTGCTCGGCGTGCTGTACGCATTGGCGGAGCACGACCTCAAGCGCCTGCTCGCGTTCTCGAGCATCGAGAACGTGGGGATCATCCTGGTCGGTATCGGCGTCGCCCTCATCGGTGTGACCGAGGGTGCGGCCGCGATCGTCGTGCTGGCGCTGGCAGCCGCGCTGTTCCACACGTTCAACCACGCCCTGTTCAAGGGGCTCCTGTTCCTTGGTGCCGGCGCCGTCCAGGCGGCAGCGCACACCCGCGACCTCAATCGACTCGGGGGCATGGCTCGGGTGATGCCGCTGACGGCACTGGCGTTCGCGGTAGGGGCCGCCGCGATCAGCGGCCTGCCGCCGATGAACGGCTTCGCCAGCGAGTGGCTGACGATGCAGGCGCTGCTCGTGGCGGGAGGTCATGCGGACCTCGATCCGCTCCTTCGGTTCGCCTGCTACCTCGCGATCGGCGCCATCGCATTGACTGCGGCGCTCTCCGTCGCGGCCTTTGTGAAGGCGACTGGCATGACCTTCCTGGCGTTGCCGCGCAGCCCCGCCGCAATCGGCGCGCGGGACGTCGGACGCTCGATGCGCGGCGCGATGGTGGTCCTTGCGCTGTCATGCGCGGCGGTCGGTGTCGGCGCCGGCCCGATCGGCACGGTCATGGGCGGGATCGCCGGGTCGGTCGCTGTCAGGTCGGACGGCCCGCTGTCGGTGGGCCGAGCGCCGGTCACGTTGGGCGTCTACGAGCCAGTGATCATCGCCGTCGCCCTGGCCGCGCTGTGGCTGGCGATCACCACCATCTCGCGGGTCCGGGCCGGTGCCGTGCGGCGCGCGCCGACGTGGACCTGCGGCATCAATCCCGAGCCCGCCTTCGAATACACGGCGACGAGCTTCTCGAAACCGCTCCGGCTCTTCTTCGAGCCGGTATTGCGGCCCGACCGCGATCTCCTCGTGGAGTTCCACGAGGGCGGGCCGTTCCCCAAGCGGGTCACCTACCGGAGCGAGACCGATCACGTCATCGAGACCCGCCTCTACGGCCCCCTGCACCGGATCAGCATCGCGTTCTCCCAGGCGGCGCGTCGTCTCCAGCAGGGGACCCTGCAGCTGTACCTGGCCTACACGGTTGGCGCGCTCGTCATCCTCTTGCTGTTCTTCCGGGGATGAGCGCCGAGTCGCTGTCCAGCACCCTCCTGCTGTCGCTCGTCCAGGGGTCCCTGACGCTCGGCGGTGCGCCCCTGCTCTATGGCGTGATGCGGCGGATCAAGGCCCGCTTCCAGTACCGGCATGGACCGTCCATCTGGCAGCCCTATCACGACCTGCGGAAGTGGTGGGGCAAGTCGGCGGTGGAAAGCGATGTGGCCGGTCCACTGACCGGCGTGGCGCCATCGATCGTCCTCGCGGCCATGATCTTCGCGCTGCTCATCCTGCCGATCGTCGCGCTGCGACCACCGCTGGAACGTAGCGGCGACCTTCTCGTCGTCATCGGCCTGCTGTCGCTGGCCAGGTTCGTCCTCGCCCTGGCCGCCCTCGATGCGGGCAGTGCCTTCGGGGGCATGGGGGCGAGTCGCGACGTGGCGATCGCCAGTCTCGTGGAACCGGGCGTCCTGCTGGCCCTGGCGGTGGTCGTGGCCGGCGCCGGCACGACGGACCTCGCTGGCATCGCTGGCCACGGCGCGGGGGCCGGCCTGGCCATGTACACGCCGGCACTAGTCCTGGCGCTCGCCGCGTTCGCGATCGTGGCCCTCGCCGAGACCGGGCACGAGCCGGTCGATAACCCGGACACCCACCTTGAGCTGACGATGATCCATGAGGGCATGCTCCTCGAGGCATCTGGGCGCCGTCTGGCGATCCTGATGTATGCCTCGCAGCTCAAACTCGTCGTCGTCCTCGGCCTGTTCAGCGCCGCCTTCCTGCCATTCGGGGGTGCAGCTGAGGTCACCGCGCCGGCGCTCGCCCTCGGGGTCGTGGCCGCCGCCGCGAAGTTCGTCCTGGGAGCCGGCCTGCTGGCGACGGTGGACGCCGGCGTCGCGAAGCTGCGGCTCCTCGCCCTGCCCGGATTGCTCGGCCTATCATCCCTGCTGGCGCTGACCGCCCTCGCGGTGCGGCTGTGGTTGCCGGCGTGACCGCGACCACCGTGGTGGACCTGTGCGCGGCCGGGATCGTCGCGCTCGGGGTCCTGCTGGCCGTGACGCGCTCCATCCACCGATCCGTCCTGCTCGTGGCCGCCCAGTCGGCCCTCGGGGCGTCCGCGGCCATCGGGGTCGGGGTCTTCCTTGGACTCAGCCACCTGGTCCTTGCCGGCGTCCTGGCCATGGGTGCCAAGGTCGTGATCTATCCGCTGGTCCTGCGGTCCATGCTCCGGGCCTCGCCGATCTCCGTCGAGCGGCACGCGTACGTCGGTCCGCGCTGGTCGCTGATCATCGCCATCGGGATCATCCTGGCGGCCGGGGTGGCGACGTCCGACATGGCCCTGCCGTCGTCCCTGGGAGGGCAGCGCGCGCTGCCGGCGGCCATCGCTTCCATGCTCACGGGCCTGTTCCTGATGATGAGCCGCCGCAAGGCGCTGTCCCTGCTCATCGGCTTGCTGGTGTTCGAGAACGGCTTGTCGCTGGCCGCCTTCGCCCTGACCTACGGCATGCCGCTGGTCGTGGAACTGGGTGTCCTGTTCGACCTGCTGATCGTGATCGTGGTGGGGTGGGTGTACGCCCGTCGGATGCTGCGCGTCTTCGGGTCGCTTTCGACCGATCACCTGCGGAACCTGCGCGGATGATCGAACTCGCGCTGCTGGCCATGATCGCCCCCCTCGTGGCTGCCGCGGGCGTCTGGTTCCTCCCCGATGAGATCGCCGGGCGGGTGGCGGTGCTGGCCTTCGCCGTCGGCGCGGTGGGAGCGCTCGGCCTCGCGGTCCCGGTACTGACCGGCGGCCCGGCCAGGGCCCTTGGGGGTCTGATCGTTGTGGATGCCCTGGGGGCCGCCGTGCTGGTCCTCGTGGTCATGGTGTCCGTGATCGCGGTCGGAGGATCGCCGTCGTACCTCCGCCACGAGCGATCGCTGCGCCCGCGCGACCGGGCACGCTACTGGGCCCTGCTCGTGTGGTTCGTGAGCGGGCTCGCCGTCATCCCGCTGTTCGACAACCTCGGTCTCCTGTGGGTCGCGGTGGAAGGCACGACGATCGTGTCGGCGCTGCTGGTCGGCTTCGCTCGGACGCCGGCCGCGATCGAGGCGGCCTGGAAGTACCTCATCCTCGGGTCCGTCGGGATCGGGTTCGCGCTCCTCGGCACGCTCCTCGCGTACGCCTCATCCGTGGAGGTCCTGGGCGAGACGAGCGACGCGCTGGGATGGACGCGCTTGATGGCGATCGCCCCGCTCCTTGATCCGGGACTCGTGCGCCTCGCCTTCCTGTTCACGCTCGTCGGCTACGGCACCAAGACCGGATTGGCACCGTTCCATACCTGGCTGCCGGACGCCCACAGCCAGGCGCCGAGTCCCGTATCCGCGGTGCTCTCCGGCGCCACGCTGGCGGTCTCGCTGTACGCGCTGGCCCGCTTCCACCTGGTGGCCAGCCGGGCGATCGGTCCGGAGCTGTCGTCCACGCTGCTCGTGGTGTTCGGGCTGCTGAGCCTCGCGGTCGCCCTGCCGTTCATCGTGGCCCAGGGCGATCTCAAGCGACTCCTAGCCTATTCGAGTATGGAGCACATGGGTCTGGGTGCCCTGGCGCTCGGCTTCGGTGGGCCCATCGCGCTCGGGGGACTCGTCCTTCACCTGCTCGCTCACGGCCTGACCAAGGCCAGCCTGTTCATCGCCGGTGGCGGTCTCGTGGAGGCCGGCCGGAGCCGGCGGATCGCTCGGCTGCGCGGGAGTCTCCAGGCGGCGCCGGTGGACGGCCGGGCGTTCCTCGCCGGTGCGCTTCTGCTGTCCGGCCTGCCGCCGTCGGCCTTGTTCGTGTCGGAGGTCGCCATCCTGTTCGGTGGGTTCGCCGTCGGCTGGGGACCCGCCGCGACCCTCGCGGCGCTGTTGCTCGCCCTCGCCGTGGCAGGGTTCCTGTTCCACGCCGGACGGGTCAGCTTCGGGATGCCGCGAGGCCGGACAGGCGTGGTGGCCGTGGTGTCGGGCTGGCGCGGGCTGACGATCGCCGCCCCCCTCATCGCGGTCGCCGTACTGGGCGTCTGGACCCCGGAGCCCGTCGCTCGTGCCATCGAACGGGTGGTCGCGATCCTGGGAGGGTCCGGTGCCTGATCTGCCGCCGCCTGAAGCCGACGTTCGGTCCGTCCCACGCGCGGACCTCGCGGAGACGGTCGCGCGGTTCATCGCGCTTGGTGCGCGATACGAGATGCTCGTTGGACTCGACGAGCGCTCGGTGGGAGGCACGGGCCTCGCCATCGAGGTGGCCTTGGCCGGGCCGCATGGCCCCGTCCGCTTCCGGGCGCAGCTCCCCCTAGACGACCCGTCCTACCCGTCGCTCGCTCGCCTCGTGCCGGCTGCCCATTGGGACGAGCGCGAGGTCAAGGACTTGTTCGGGATCGTCCCGACGGGCATCCCGGATCCACGTCGACTTGTCCTGCACGAACGCTATCCGTCCGGCTATCACCCGTTGCGCAAGGACATCGACGCGCACGTGCCGCCGCCGCTGGGGGATCGCCACTACGTGCCCTTCGAGGCGGACGGGGAAGGCGTCTACCAGCTTCCGGTCGGTCCCATCCACGCCGGCGTCATCGAACCCGGGCACTTCCGCTTCTCGGCGGTCGGTGAACGCGTGCTGCACGTGGACGCGCGGTTGTTCTTCGCTCATCGGGGGATCGAGAAACTCGTCGAGGGACGCTCGTTCGAGGCGGCTCTCCCGGTGATCGAACGGGCCTGCGGGGTATGCACGGTCACACACGCCCTGGCATACGCCATGGCGGTCGAGGCGCTTACGGGGACGCAGGTCCCGGAGCGCGCGCGCTGGGGGCGGGTCGTCCTGGCCGAACTGGAACGGCTGTACAACCACGTCGGCGACCTCGGCAACATCTGCGCGGGTGTCGGCTTCCAGCCGGGCGTCGCCCGGCTCGGCCTGCTGAAGGAGCACCTGCTCCGGCTCGGCGACGGTATCGCCGGGCATCGATACCTCATGGGGGTCGCGGCTCCGGGAGGCCTGCGTCTGGACCTGGATCCGCACGGGCTGGCGGCGCTCGGCGCGGAGCTGGATCCGGTGAGTCATGGACTGGCCGCCGCGGTCCGGATGGTCATCCGGTCCGACGGTGTCATGAGTCGACTCCGCGGCACGGGGCTCGTTCCGACGGCCCTCGCGCGAGCGCTTGGGGCGACGGGTGTCGCGGCCAGGGCGAGTGGGATCGGTGACGACCTGCGTCGTGATGCCCCGTACGGGGCGTACGCCGACCTGGCCGTCGATCCGGTGGTCGCCAACGCGGGCGATGTCGCCGCCCGGTTCCACGTCCGAGCCCAGGAGGCGCAGCACTCGATCCATCTGCTTCGACAGGCACTCGCCGCGCTGCCGCCGGGGCCCGTCCGCGCCTCGCTGGCCGAGGCGGCGACGCCTGGCGACGTGGCCGTGGCCGGCGTAGAGGGTCCGCGCGGCGTCTCGCGGATCTGGCTGCGGGCGGGCACGAGTGGGACGGTGGATCGCCTTCGCCTTCGGTCGGCCTCGTTCGCCAACTGGCCGGTCGTCGCGGCGGCTGTACCGGGTGACCTCGTCCCGGACTTCCCCCTGATCAACAAGAGCTTCGAGCTCTGTTACGCGTGCACGGATCGCTGACATGCCAGGAGACCTCATCGAACGATTCCTGCGGCCGATCCGCGGCGGTCCCCGAACCCGGCACTATCCGGACGTTGCGCCCGTCCTTGCGGCGGCCATGCGGGGCTTTCCGGACGTGGACCCGGATCGATGCGACGCCGCTGGCGAGTGCATCGCTGCCTGCCCGACGACCGCGATCACCCTCGCACCGCCGGTCATCACGATCGACGCCGGTCGCTGCGTGTTCTGCGGGGCCTGCGAGGCGGCCTGTCCAGAGGATGCGATCACCCTTGGCCGCCGGTTCGAACTGTCCGCGCGCACGCGCGATGGGCTCCGCATCTCGACCACGATCAGGAGCGAGCCATGACCCCGCTGTCGACGACGCCCGGACCGCCCGAGGCCGAGCTCCGACGCGCGATCGGCCGGCGCTTCGGGCGCTCGCTCCATATCCGCCACCTCGACGCGGGCTCGTGCAACGGCTGCGACTGGGAGATCGCCGCCCTGCTCAACCCGTACCACGACCTCCAGCGCCTGGGAATCGACTTCGTTGCGTCGCCACGCCACGCCGATCTCCTGCTGGTCACCGGCGTGATGACCAGGAATCTCGAGGATGCGGCGCTCAGGACCTACGAGGCCATGGCTACGCCGCGGATCGTCGTCGCGGTGGGTGCGTGCGCGATCACTGGTGGCGTCTTCGCCGGCACCTACGCTGCGCGCGACGGGATCGCGGGCACCCTGCCGGTGGACGTCTTCGTCGCGGGCTGCCCGCCGCGACCGGAGGCCCTGATCAACGGCCTGCTGGTCGCCGTAGGACGCATGCCGGCGCTTGACGTCAGCGGCTGATGGCCAGCTCCTCCGCCTCTACCAGGCGCAGGAGTTGCGCGTTGTCGCTCAGGTGCGCGTAGAAGATCTGGCGAGCCGCGTCGAGGAGCGAGAACAGCTCCGCATCCGCGACGTGGTAGTGCACCGTCGTGCCGGATCGCTGGGCCACCACGATGCCCCGGCTGCGCAGGACGGCCAGCTGTTGCGAGACGGATGATCCCGCGACGCCGGTGCGGTCCTGGAGTTCGCCGACGCTCAGCGGTCCGTCGCGCAACAGCTCCAGCAGGGCGATCCGGACCGGATGCGCGAGCGCCTTGAAGAACTCCGCCTTGAACTGACGGAGGCGCTCTGGGTCGTCCGTCCGGCGCGTGCGGATCGTCATGTCGGTCAGGGTAGACGGAAGTCGCACCATCCGCAAGTATCGTAACTCCGTAATCTTACAACTAGGTCAGATACTGGTATCATCGCCCGATGGAGCTGCTGGCAACCGTCCACCGCGCCGGCGGCAGCACAGAGGCCGAGCGGGCAGGCCCATTCCGTTTCGACTTCCAGATCCCTGGGTGGGCACGGTCGGACGATCCCGGAGGATCTCGATGACGGAACGACATCCCGGGCTCGCTGAGCTGCTTGACGCCGCCAGGCGGTCGCGGCCAGGGGACCGCATCCGATGGCGGGATCCGATCGCCGCGCACGGAACGGCGGGGATCGACGCCGTCGCGCCGTGGCTCGCGGAGCCGGTGCTGGCGGCGTTCGCGATCCGGGTCATCCTGCGGGCCGGCACGGACGGTCAGCGGGACGGCGCCACCGCCGCCCTGCGGCGCGCTCGGCGCACGATGAGCCCGGTCCTTCGGGCCGACGCGGACTGGGCGATTCGTCAGCTCCGGGTCTCGGCGGAACCCCCGCCGCCGCCCGTCCCCGTCAGCGCGGCCCGTGGGGCGGTGCCTCGGAACCAACGTCGGCCGCTGCGACGACCGATGCGCTCGCCTGACCATGGGGTCCTCGCGGTGGATGGACCCGCCGCCGGGCGGCCGTCCGGCTGAGTCGGCACCTGCCCCGGCGAGCCGCCCTATACTTCCCCGCGATGCAGATCACCCGAACCCCAGCTCCCAAGTCCTCCGTCCAGCTCGAGATCGAGCTGCCGCCCGAGCGCCTCGAGCGCGCCCTGGGAGACGCCGTCCGCGTCCTGGCCCGCCGCACGCGCGTTCCCGGCTTCCGCCCGGGCAAGGCGCCTCGGCCCGTCCTGGAGCGCCACCTGGGCCCAGGCGCCGTCCTCGACGAGGCGGTCGACCACCTCATGCAGGATGCCTACCGGGCAGCGCTGCTGCAGGAGGACATCCTGCCCCTGACGAATGCGGATGTCGAAGTCGTCCAGGCCGAGGAAGGCAAGCCGTTCATCTTCAAGGCCATCGTGCCCGTCCGGCCGGACGTGACCCTTGGCGACGTCAAGAGTTTCAACTTCGCCCCGGAGATCGATGTCATCGCCGCCGCCCGGGTCGACCAGGTCATCGACGAGCTGCGCGACCAGAACGCGACCCTCGCGGCGGTCGAGGATCGCGGTGCGCAGGACGGCGACTACGCCGTGATCTCGTTCGTCGGGACGCGAGACGGGGAGCCGTTCGACGGCGGCACGTCCGAGCGCATGCCGCTCATCCTGGGCCAGGAGCGCCTGATCCCGGGCTTCGAGGCCAACCTCGTCGGCAAGCGGGTCGGCGAGTCCGTCGACTTCGACATCGACTTCCCGGCCGACTATGGCGAGGCGAGCCTGGCCGGCCAGACCGCGCACTTCGCGGTCGAGATCAAGGAACTGCGCGAGAAGATCCAGCCCGACATCGACGAGGACTTCGTGGCCTCCGTCGGCTCGTTCGCCGCGGTCGAGGAGATGCGCGCCGATATCAAGCGCCGCCTGGAGGAGAACGCGCTCGATCGCGCTCGCCACGGGTTCGCCGACCGGATCATCGAATACGCCGTCGCCAACGCGACGGTGGAGCTGCCGGACGTGCTCATCGACCAGGAGGTCGAGGTCATGCACGACGAGTTCCGCGCCCAGCTCGCGCGCCAGGGCATCACTGAGGAGGCGTATCTCAAGGCGGTCGAAAAGACCGGCGACGACCTGCACGCCGACTTCCGACCCAACGCCGAGAAGCGGGTCAAGACGCTGCTCGTGCTGTCCAAGGTCGCGGAGGTCGAGGGCGTCGAGATCGCCGATGCGGACGTGGACGCCGAGGTCGCCCAGGGACGCGCCCGATACGAGGGCGACCAGCGCCTGACCGCCTACTTCGAGTCGGAGCGCGGTCGGTCGTTCATCCGCAGCACGCTGCGGCGCAGCCGGGTCGTCGAACAGATCATCGACGGCTGGCTCGTGGCGCACCCGGAGCATCCGGCGATGCCGCACCTGGAAGACCAGCCCTCCGCCATCAACAACGAGCAGGCGCAGGCCAACGCCGCCATCGACGCCACGGACCCGGGTGCCGTCCTGGCCGACGAACCGATCCAGCCCCCCGTCGACGAGCCCGCCCCGGCGGGATGACCACCTGAATCATTTCCCAGCCTCGGCTGGAGCGCACCGCGGATCACGCAGGGAGACCCCAGATGCTCGTCCCGATGGTCATCGAATCGTCCAGCCGAGGTGAGCGCGCCTACGACATCTACTCCCGCCTGTTGCGCGAGCGGATCATCTTCCTGGGCGACGCCATCGAGGATCACCTGGCCAACCTGGTGATCGCCCAGCTCCTGTTCCTCGACTCGGAGGATCCGGAGAAGGACATCAGCCTGTACATCAACTCGCCCGGTGGCGTGGTCAACGCCGGGCTGGCCATCTACGACACGATGCAGTACGTCCGGGCGCCGGTCAGCACGATCTGCATCGGGATGGCCGCTTCCATGGCCGCGGTCCTGTTGTCGGCCGGCGCCAAGGGCAAGCGCTACGCCCTGCCGAACAGCCGGATCATGATCCACCAGGGCTCCGGGGGGTTCCGCGGCAACGCCGCGGACGCCGTCATCCAGATGAAGGAATGGGAGTTCCTCGTCGAGCGCAATATCGAGATCATGGCCCGCCACACCGGTCAGACCGTGGAGCAGGTCCGCACCGATACGGACCGTGACCGCTTCATGTCGCCCGACGCGGCCAAGGACTATGGCATCATCGACGCGGTCTATTCCGAGCAATGGGACTCATTGACGGCACAGCACCATGACGAGAAGGTGGCAGAAGTGGCCACCGAGACCGGCGATGCTCCGGAGCCGAAGCGCTCCAAGAGCGACTAGCAACGCAAGGGATACGGTCGGAACGTGACGTCCACCAGCAGCAGCGGCAAAGGCCCCAAGGTCCCGTATCGCTGCTCGTTCTGCGGCAAGAGCCAGGAGCAGGTCCGCAAGCTCATCGCGGGCCAGGGCGTCTACATCTGCGACGAGTGCATCAACCTCTGCCAGGAGATCATCGAAGAGGAGATGCTGGAGGCGCCGCGCCCCAAGCAGGCGGCGTCCAAGCTGCCCAATCCGCACCAGATCAAGGACGCACTCGACGAGTACGTGATCAGCCAGGACCGGGCCAAGAAGGTCCTGTCGGTGGCCGTCTACAACCACTACAAGCGGGTCAACGCCGGCCACCAGATCGACGACGTCGAGCTCCAGAAGAGCAACGTCCTCCTGGTCGGCCCGACGGGTTCGGGCAAGACGCTGCTGGCCCAGACCCTGGCCCGGGTGCTGGACGTGCCGTTCTGCATCGCCGATGCGACGTCGCTGACCGAGGCGGGCTACGTCGGCGAGGACGTCGAGAACATCCTGCTGCGACTGATCCAGGCGGCCGACTTCGACGTCGCCCGGGCGCAGCGCGGGATCATCTACATCGACGAGATCGACAAGATCGCGCGCAAGGCGGACAACCCGTCGATCACTCGCGATGTGTCGGGTGAAGGCGTGCAGCAGGCCCTCCTCAAGATCTTGGAGGGGACCGTCGCCAACGTGCCTCCCCAGGGTGGTCGCAAGCACCCGCACCAGGACTTCATCCAGATCGACACCACGAACGTCCTGTTCATCTGCGGCGGGGCCTTCGACGGCCTGGAGAAGATCGTCGAGGAGCGGGTCGGCAAGCGTGCGATCGGGTTCGGCTCGGAGACGCCGATGGGCGCGGTCGAGCGGGGCAAGGTCCTGGAGCGGCTCATGCCGGAGGACCTGCTCAAGTTCGGGCTCATCCCGGAGTTCATCGGACGCCTGCCGGTCATCGTCACCCTCACCTCACTGACCGCCGACGACCTGGTTCGCGTGCTGACCGAGCCCAAGAACGCGGTCACCCGCCAGTTCCAGAAGTTCCTCTCGCTGGACAAGGTCGAACTGGCGTTCACCCCGGGGGCGCTGCGCGCCGCTGCGGAGGTGGCGCTGGACCGCAAGACCGGGGCGCGTGCCCTGCGCTCGATCGTCGAGGAGTCACTCCTCGAGGTCATGTACGACATCCCCGACCGTGCGGACGTGCGGCGCTGCATCATCACCGAGGAGACGATCCGCCAGGGTCGGATCCCGTTGTTGCTGACGAAGACCGCGGTCGACGATGGCGTCGACGAGACGAACTACGAGGAGTGGCTCGCGGCCCAGGGCGAGACTGCCTGAGCCTCTTGGTGCCGCACCTGGCGACGCCGGCATCGAACTGCCTGTCGTGACCTAGACTCGACGTCGTGGTGGACGTTCGACGGCTCGTCAGTCCGGTCATGGTCGGGCGCGATGACCTGCTGGCCCTGGCGGAGCGGCGGATCCAGGAGGTATCCAGCGATGGCGGTCGCTGCCTGTTGCTGGTCGGCGAAGCCGGGGTGGGCAAGACCCGGCTCCTGGGCTCGATCGAGCGCCGAGCCATCGAGGCCGGCTTCCGGTCGGTGCGCGGCGGAGCCTATCCGAGCGACCTCCAGGTGCCCGGGGCGATCCTGATCGATCTGGCTCGGGCGATGCAGCGCCAGCCCGGCCTTGCGGAGGTCGGTCGTTTGATCGATGACCGGCTCGCGGCCGACGATGCTCGATCCGATGCCCTCCGGACCTCCGGTGGCGATGCCGCTCGCCGACGCCGCGCGCTGGTCCTCGATGTCGCCGACCTGCTCGCGGGCGTCGGGCCGCGCGACGCCCCGACGATCGTGCTCCTGGAGGATCTCCATTGGAGCGACGATCTCACGCTCGAGATCCTCGAGGCGCTCGCCCGCCGCATCCCGGAGACCGGGCTCCTGGTGATCGGCACCTATCGCAGCGACGAGCTCTACCCGCGAGCCCCGATGCGGGCGTGGCGGGCCCGTCTCGTGTCCCAGCGCCAGGCCGAGGAGATCCGCCTTGGCCGTCTGTCGGTGGCCGATACGGCGGCTCTGGCCGCCCGTTTGATCGGATCGGGTGTTGCCCAGGCCCGTGACCTCGCCGAGGCGATCCACGATCGGACCGACGGGATCCCACTTCATGTCGAGGAACTGATGGCCGTGCTCGGCGATCGGCCGGATCTCGACGCCCGGTCGGTCCGGGACGCGGAGGTCCCGGAGACCGTCGAGGACGCGATCCGCGCTCGACTGGCCCTGCGTTCCGCCGCCGCCGCCGAGGTAGCCCGGGCGGGCGCGGTCATCGGTCGCTCCTTCGACCTGGACCTGCTGTGCGAGGTGACCGGCCAGGCGCCGGAAGCCCTGTCGGCGCCACTGGCCGAACTGGCCGACCACTTCATCCTCCTGTCCTCGGCGACGCCTGGTCGATTCGGGTTCCGCCACGCCCTGATCTGCGACGTCATCTACGCCCAGATCCCGGAGCCGGACCGACGGAGTCTGCATGCGCGCACGGCGGATGCAGGCGTCGCGCGCCGGGATGTCGGGACCGGGCCGTTCCTGGCGCTGCACTTCGAACGCGCGGGTCGGTTCGACGAGGCCCACCGAGCCGCGCGATCGGCCGGTGACGCCGCGTGGGGCCTGTCCTCGCACGGTGAGGCGTTCGAGCTGTACGCGTGTGCGTTGCGCACGGCACCGGCGACGCTCGATCCAGCGGCTCGGGCAGGGCTTCTCGAGGCCTACGGGCGCAGCGCGGCCGCCATCGATGACAACGAGACCGCCGCACAGGCCCTGGCAGCCGCCCAGGCGGCCTACCGACGCGCCGGCCGCCCGCTCGAGGCGGCCGAGATCGTCGCGCCGCTCGTCGCCGTGCAGCACCTGCTCGGCGCCGGGCTGGAGGCCCGGGCCGACCGGCTGCACGAGGCCATCGCGGAGATCGAGCTCCGACCCGCGCCACTGGGCTCCGCCGAGGACGCGGCGGCCATCCGGGTGCGAGGCCGGCTCGAGGCAGCGATGGCCGCCGCCTACATGCTCGATCGGCGCCTGGACGTCGCGATGGAGCACGGGCTGGACGCGCGACGGCTGGCGGCGTCGATCGGGGATCAGGAGACCATCCACAACGCGTCCACGACACTCGGCTCCAGCCTCGTCTTCGCCGGCAGGATGGACGAGGGCTGGGGCACCCTGGAGGCCACGATCAACGCGGCCCGTGCCGATGGCCGGGAGGCCGAGATGACCCGTGCCTATCGGATGCTCGGGTCATCCGCGTCCGCTCTCGTCGAGTACGAGCGGGCCGAGACCTGGCTGCGCGCCGGGATCGCGGAGGCCGACCGTCTGGAACTCTGGAACCATCGTCACTACATGGCCAGTCACCTGGCCCACGTCGCTTGGGCGACCGGACGCTGGGATGACGCCGCCGACCTGGCCCAGCGCGCCCTGGCCGACGGACGGGGCGGGATCACCACACGGGTCGCAGCCCTGACCGTCCTCGGCTACGTGGCCATGGGTCGCGGGTCCCTCAGCGGGGCCCGCACCGCTCTGGAGGAGGCGCGCGCCATGGGTTCCGCCATGGGCGAGCTGCAGCGGCTATCACCGGCGCTCTGGGGTCTGGCTGAAGTCGCCCTGGCCGACGATGCGCCCGCCAGGGCCCTGGAGTTCGCGGAGACGGCGTTGGTGGCCTCCGAGGCGGTGGATGATGCCGCCTACGTCTTCCCGTTCCTGGTCACCGGGACCCGCGCCGCGCTGGCGACCCGGGATCCGGCGGCAGCCCGCCGACTCATCGACCGAGGGAGTGCGCTCGTCACGGCGCGCGGGATCCCCGGCACGCTGCCGGCCATCGACCACGCCGTGGGTCTGCTGGCCGCCGCCGATGGAGCGACGGGCCAGGCGCGCACCCACCTGAGCGCGGCCGCCGACGGCTGGACGCGGGTCGGCCGCGCGTGGGAGGGTGCCTGGGCTCTTGTCGACCTCGCGCGTGTACACGTGCGCTCCAACCAGCGGCAGGACGGAGCTCGACGGGCGGCCGAGGCGCGTGATCGCGGACGTGCCCTTGGAGCACCGGCCATCGTGGCAGCGGGGGAGGATGTGCTCCGCTCCGCGACCCGCCGCGATGGCGCCCCCGACCCATGGGCGCCCCTCACCGCCCGCGAGTTCGAGGTCGCTCGACACATCGCCGATGGGCGGACGAACATCGAGATCGCCCAGTACCTGTCCATCAGCCCGAAGACGGCGGCGTCCCACGTCGAGCACATCCTGGCCAAGCTCGGCGTCGGCCGTCGGGCTGAGATCGCCGTGTGGACCGCGTCAAGGCCCGTGCTACACTCGCGGCCTCACGGCGACGACCGAGAGGAGTAGCCCGGGGAACGCCCCAGGAGCGAGCGCGGGACGGTGCGAGCCGCGCGGGACGGCCGGCGTGAAGGTCGCTCGCGAGCCGTGGCGGATGACGTCCGATAGCGCGTCACGAGGGCCACGGAGTCCGCGGATCGGGATGTCCGATCGGCGCCGTGGCTGAACCAGCAGGTGGTACCACGACCCGTTCGTCCGCTGGACGAGCGGGCTTCGTCGTTTTCAGAGGGCGACGCCGCGATGACCGACCTCCCCAAGGCCTATACCCCACGCGACGTCGAAGGCGCGATCTATGCGCGCTGGCTCGCCGCGGATGTCTTCGCCCCAGACGGCGTCGGTTCGACCGCCGATCCGGCCCTGCCGACATTCACGGTCATCCAGCCGCCACCCAACGTCACGGGCTCGCTTCACCTGGGCCACGCCCAGCGCACGACCGTGGAGGACCTGATGGTCCGCCATGCCCGCATGCGCGGGCACGCGGCGCTCTATCTCCCGGGCCTGGACCACGCCAGTATCGCGGCCCAGTTCGTCCTTGACGGGATCCTGGCCAAGGAGGGCGAAAGCCGCCAGAGCCTGGGTCGCGAGCGCTACCTCGAGCGGATGCACGCGTTCGTCGAGACCACGCGGGATGTCATGCTCGGCCAGCAGCGACGGGTCGGGGCGTCCGCCGACTGGGGCCGGCTGCGCTTCACGATGGACGACGGCTCGGCGGCCGCCGTTCGCGTTGCCTTCGAACGCCTGTATCGCGACGGCCTCGCATACCGGACCGAGGCGCTGGTCAACTGGTGTCCCGGTTGCCGGACGAGCGTCAGTGACCTGGAGGTCGTGCCGACGCCGGAGACCGGCACGCTGTGGTCCGTCCGCTACCACCTAATCGATGAAGCGACGGGCGAGCCGCTGCCCGATGCCACGATCACGGTCGCCACGACCCGGCCTGAGACGATCCTCGGGGATACCGCGGTCGCCGTCCACCCCGACGACGAGCGCTACGCCGCGCTCGTGGGTCGGCGCGTGCGCATCCCGTTCGTCGAGCGGGACGTCCCGGTCATCGCCGACGACGTGGTCGATCCGGCCTTCGGGACCGGCGCCGTCAAGATCACGCCGGCGCACGACCATGACGACCACGTGACCGGCCAGCGCCACGGCCTGGCCGCCCCGACCATCCTGGCCGACGACGCCACGATGGCGAACACCGGGACGCCGTACGACGGCCTGGACCGCTACGAAGCGCGCCGCCGGATGGTCGTCGACCTGGCCGCGCTCGGCGACCTCGTGGGCGAGCGCGCGCACGAGATGGTGATCGGTCGCTGCCAGCGCAGCGATGACGTGGTGGAGCCGCGACTCAAGACCCAGTGGTTCGTCCGTACGACCCCGCTCGCCGAGCGCGCCCTGGACGCGACGCGCAGCGGCCGGACGCACATCCTGCCGCCGCGCTTCGAGAAGACCTGGGAGCACTGGCTGACGTCCATCCGGGACTGGAACGTCAGCCGCCAGCTGTGGTGGGGCCACCGCATCCCGGCCTGGTACTGCCCGGATGGCCATGTCACGGTGACGTCCAGCCCGGCTGGACCGTCAGTCTGCGAGGGCTGTTCCCGGCCCGCCGCCGAGCTGCGCCAGGACCCGGACATCTTCGATACCTGGTTCAGCTCCGGCCTGTGGCCGTTCTCCACCCTGGGCTGGCCCGACGACACGCCAGACCTCGCCCGCTACTACCCGACATCGGTCATGGAGACGGGCTACGACATCATCTTCTTCTGGGTCGCCCGGATGATGATGCTCGGCCTGCACCTGACCGACCGCGAGCCGTTCCACACGGTCTACCTGTCCGGCCTGATCCGCGATCCGGAAGGCCAGAAGATGAGCAAGACGAAAGGCAATGTCGTCGACCCGCTGGGCGTCATTGACGAGTCCGGCGCCGACGCGCTTCGGTTCGCGCTGGTCCACGGCGCCACACCGGGCCAGGACCAGCGCTTCGGGGCTGCCAAGCTCGACAACGCCCGCCACTTCGCGAACAAGCTCTGGAACGCGACGCGCTTCGTCGTCGGTGCCCGCCCGTCGACCATCGCGGCGGACGTGGAGCGACGCCTGCCGGACGCCCGTCACCTGGGACCGGGCGAGCGCTGGATCCTGTCGCGGGCCGCGGCGGCGGTCAGCGCGGTCGACGGCGCGATGGCGGGCTACGCGTTCGGCGAGGTCACGAGGCTGCTGTACGACGCCATCTGGAACGAGTTCTGCGACTGGGGCCTGGAACTGGCCAAGGTCCGCCTGGCCGACGACAGCCTGCAGATCGAGGAGCGCGAAGCGACCTGGTGGACGCTGGTCGAGGCCCTGGACACCTATCTGCGCCTGCTCCATCCGGTCATGCCCTTCGTGACCGAGGCGCTGTGGGCCGCCATCCCGCATCGAGCCGCAGACCCGGACCTGCTGATCGTGGCGCGCTGGCCCGGGGCAGGCGAGCGCGATGTGGCCGCGGAGGCACAGGTCGACGCGATCCTGGACCTGGTTCGGGCGATCCGCAACGCCCGTTCGGAGTCGCGGATCGAGCCCGCCACCTGGCTGCCGACCGATGTCGTCGTGCCCACCACTCTCGGCCCCACCTTCGAGGCGTTGCGGCCGGCCGTCGAGCGGTTGGTGCGCGCGCGCCCGCTCGAGCGCCGTCTGACCCGGGAGGCGCTGCCCGACGCCCCCGGCGTGCTGACCGCCATCGCCGGGGAACTCGAGGCCCGCATCCAGCCGGCCGGCGGCGACGACCCGGACGCGGCCGGTCTCGAACAGGCACGCCTGGAACGCGAGCTGGCGGAGGCGGAATCGTGGCTCGAGGCGGCCCACGCGCGGCTGGCCAACGAGGCCTTCATGGCCAAGGCTCCGCCGTCGGTGGTCGACGGTGCGCGCGCCCGGGCCGCGGAGCTCGCCGAGCAGGTCGACCGGCTACGCGACCGCCTCTCCCGCTGAGTCCCCCGGCCTACACTGGAACCGGTTCCATCTGGAGCGGAGGTTCCGCGTGGGTGTCTAGCGGATCGAAGGTCCAGAGTGGTCACGTTGCGGTGCGCTCCAGGGTGGACAGCACAGGTAGATGATCCGAGGCGTCGCCGGCCTCGACGACGACCCGGCACGCAACCACCCGGAACCCGCGGGTCAGGATGTGGTCGATGGGCAGGGGACCGCTACTCGCCCGCGCACTCGAGCCCTCCGGGATCCCGACCGCCGCGAAGGCGTCATCGAGCCGAGCGGTCAACGGTTCGAGCTCCGGCGCCCCGATCGCGGCGTTGAGGTCGCCCATCACGATGACCGGATCGCCCGCGTCATCAGCCATCCGGGCGAGCGCCCGAGCCTGGGCGCCGCGCTGGCTGACACCCGCGTAGGTGAGATGCGTGCCCAGGACGGCAACCGCGCCATGGGCCCGCGGGAGCCGGCCGCCCACGACGCTGCGCGGTTCGCGGGTCCCGTACGGGGCCTGGGCGTACGTGACCCCGGCCAGTGGCAGGCCACTGTCCACCGGTTCCACCGGTTCATCGTCCAAGCCGATCGGGAGACCCCGACCGAACCCGTCGCTCACTGGCGCGCGGGTCAGAAGCGCGTTGCCCCAGGTCGCGACGCCGATCGTCACGCCGTCCTCCGGGCGGATCAACGGGAAGGCGTGTGCGGCGCTGTACCGCACGTGCCGGCCGGTCAGCCGCGCGAGCTCCGACGGCTGATCCAGCAGCGCGCCATCGACGGTCATGATCGTCACCTCCTGGAGCGCCACGACCTCCGCGTCCAGCGTATCGATCTGCCTCCCGATGCGGGCGAGGCGCCCGACGTCGACGTGCAGCCACCACGAGGGCGGGAACGGCTCCCCCGGGCCGATCGCGGCTCGGATGTTCCATGTGGCGACGCGCAGGCGGGCGGGGCTGGGTGCCACCGCGGCGCTACTTCACCGAGCCCGCCAGCAGACCCTGGACGAAGAACCGCTGGAGCCCGATGAACACCGCAAGGGGCACGAGCATCTGGATGAATGCGCTCGCCGCCAGAAGGTGCCACTCCGTCCCGTATTGACTCAGCAGACCCGAGATCTGGCGGGTCATCGGGTTGTTCTCGGCGTTCTGCACGAAGACCAGCGACATGAGCAGGTCGTTCCACGTCCACAGGAACTGGAAGATCCCGTAGGCGGCGATGGCCGGCACGGAAAGTGGGACCACGATCGTCCGGAAGATACCAAAGGTGCTCGCGCCGTCCATCCTCGCCGCCTCGATGAGATCTCGGGGCAGGGTGATGAAGAAGTTGCGCAGCAGGAAGATCCCGAACGGCAGGGCGAAGGCCGTATGGGTCAGCCAGATCGCCACGAAACCGTTCGTCAGCTTGAGCGGCGCCAGCAGTTGCAGGACCGGGATGAACACGATCTGCGCCGGGACCATCATGAGGGCCACCACGATGAGGAACGCCGTGTCCCGGAAGGGGAAGCGGATCCACGAGAATGCGTAGGCCGCCAGTGATGCCAGGGTCAAGGGCAGGAATGTCGAGGGCAGAGTGATGATCAGGGTGTTGATGAATGCCCGGAGCATCCCGTTGGAGGTCAAGACCTCCTCGTAGTTCGTTGCGGTGAACCGGAGGGTCGAGAGCGCTGTCCACCAACCCGATGCCTGGATGTCCGTTCGCGGCCGGAAGGAGGTGACGAAGAGTCCGATCGTCGGCACCAGCCAGATCAACGCCACGACCGCCAGGAAGATGTGGATCGGGGCCTTGTTCAGGTACTGGACGAGGCGTCCAGCGAGGGTACTTGGAACGGGCTTGATCGCCGGTTCGGCCAGGACGTCCGTCATGTCACCGACTCCGTGCGGAAGCGTCTGATGTTGAAGATCATCACCGGGACCAGGATCAAGAGCATCACCACGGCGACCGCCGCGCCCTTACCGAACAGGCCGCCAGGGAAGGATTCCTGGTACATCGTGAAGCCGATGACCCGGCTGGACGTCCCGGGGCCACCATTGGTCATGACGTAGATGAGATCGAACAGTTTGACCACATTGACCGTCAGGGTGACGGCCAGGACCGAGATCGGAAGACTCACCAGAGGAATGATGATCCGCCGGAAGATCTGGCGCTCACTGGCGCCATCGACCCGGGCGGCTTCGATGATCTCGGTCGAGATCCCCTTGATCGCGGCCGACAGAATGACGGTCGCGAAGCCGACCGAACCCCAGATACCGACGGCGATCAGGGCGCTGTTGACGAAGCGGGGATCGCCCAGCCACGAGATGGGATCGATGCCGGCGATGCCGATCACCGCGTTCAGCGCGCCGGTATTGGCGTCCGGGGCGTAGACGAAGCGCCAGATTACGGCGAGCGCCGTCGCGGCGATCGCCATCGGAAGGAAGACGATGCCCTTGATCAGCGATTCGTACCGAACCCGCGACGCGAGGACAGCGATGACCAAGCCGAAGAAGATGACAAAGAAGGTGTAGAAGATCAACCACAGCACGTTATTGAACAGGGCGCCGGATGGCGGGAACGTGGAGAGGTTGATGAAGTTGGGGTCGTTGGTGAAGAGGGTCTCGTAGTTCTTGAGCCCCACGTTCTCGGTGAACTGCCCGCGCCGGCCACGGTCGAAGCTGAGCAGGATCGTGTAGATCGTCGGGAAGACGAGGAACACGGACAGCAGGATGGCTGTCGGTAGGAGGAAAAGGATCGCTGCTGGCCAGTTCGTGGCTTCAGCGGTGGGAGCACTACGACCTGGCTTGCCAGTCGGAGCGGCCAGCGAGGACACGTTCCCTCCTTTCCGAGGGGAAAACGTGGGCGTGGGCGATGCCTCGCCCACGCCCCGTCATTGCTTCCGGTCCGTTCCTGCCTGGGTTACTCGTTACCCCAGGCCGTCTGGATCTGGGACTCGAACGACGCCCAGTCGACCTCCTGGCCCTGGAGCGTCTTCTGGAGTTCGGCGCCGAGATCCGGCCCACCGGCCGGGAGCAGATCGGACCCGTCCATCCGGACGGCGCTCGCGTTGGCGACCTGGTCGGCCTCGCGCTTGGCGAGGTCGTTCGGATAGACGGCCGCATCCACACCCTTGATGGGCGAGATGATCGCGCCGGTGCCGGCCCAGACGCCGCCCGCTTCGGGAGTGGTCATGTACTGAAGGAATTCCTTGACGCCCGGGTTGGTCGTCAGCGCCGCGATGACGTCGCCACCGATGGTCACGCCGTCCCCGCCGTTGATGGCCGGGAAGTCGAAGTAGTCGATGGTCTCGCCGGGCTTGAGGTCCGTGTTGACCTGGCCCGTGGCGATGCCCCCGACGAAGCCACCCTCGTAGTACATGGTCGCCGTCGGATTGGCGCTGAAGGCCTGCCCGATGCCGTCCACGAAGCCGCGGCCGAGTGCGGCCGTGATGCCACCCGCGACGTTGTCGTCGTTGAGGATCGAGGTCAGGGCCGTCGTCGCCTCGGCGACGGACGGATCCGTCCAGGGCAGCGCGCCACTGAACAGCTGGTCGTACTTCTCGGGACCCGCCTGGCGGACATAGATGCTCTCGAACCAGTCGGTCAGGGTCCACGAGTCCGCTGCGCCAAGGCCGAGCGGGCTTTCACCCTTGGCCTTGATGTCCGAGGCGAGCTTGACGAAGCCGTCGAAGTCGGTCGGGGGCGTCACTCCAAGCTCGGTGAACTTGTCGGGGCGATACCAGACCGTGCTCTTGCTGTTGAGCTTGACGATGATCCCGTACAGCTCGCCATCGACCTTGCCGATATCGAGCAGGCCCGGGGCGTAGTTCGCCTCGAGGGAGGCCGGGTCGAGCCCGACATCCGCGACCTTCAGGATGGAACCGTCGCGCGAGAAGCGGCGAAGGAAGCCGATGCCCGGGATGATCGCGACGTCCGGCGGGTTGCCGCCCGAGATGCGCGTCTGGAGGGCCGTGGCGTAGTTGTCGCGCACGGATTCATACTTGACTTCGATACCGGAGGCCGCGGTGAAGGCCGTCAGGACCTTCTCGAAGTTCTCCTGCTCAGAGCCGCCCCATAGGGACGTGACGGTGATCGAACCGCCGGCCGCGGGCGGCGCCGACGGATCGGCGCTGGTCGCCGGTTCGCTGGCCGGCGGTGCCGTGGCTCCGGCTGAGGCCGAGGGTCCACCGCTGCTACCGCAGGCGGTGGTGGCCATGGCGGCCGCGAGGAGCAGGGCCGAGATGCGCAGGGATCTGGTCATCGAGGACCTCCATCATGGGATCGGCCGGCGCTCGCTGAAAGGGCGAGCAGGGCGGCGGTGCGTTCGACGCTCGAACACGTAACCATTGCGGTCTCCTCCTCCGTCGCGGCCAGGCCACGCAGACCCTGGCGTTGTCCAAGGCGACTCTGATGGACCCTCGGGCGCGATCGGTGCCTCTGTCTTGCCCGCCCCGAACGGGTGCAGGCCAGTGAGTGCGGGATGGCATCCGCACCGGTGGGAGCCTAGAGTCCGGAAAGGCGTTCTGTCAACGTTGCAGGGCCATATCGACCGCGGGTTCGTCAGCGATGCGGATCTGGATCGTCCGGATCTCCCATGGCCCCATTCGGAGACGGACCTGACCAGGGCCCACCCCGAGTAGGGCGTTCGTCGGGGCCGGGATCGGGCGACCCAGGAGGTCCACGTCGCGTGCGTCGTCGATCGCGGCGTGGACCGTGGCCTGGGTCGCCCCCGGGCCCTCGTTCACCAGCCGCAGCTCGAGCCATGCCGCCCGGCGGCGGAGCGCACTCAGCACGATGCCATCGCCGTCGATCCGCAGACCCCCGGCCGGCGCCCCATCGCTGGCACGAGCCGTACCGGCAACAGTCAGGAACGGCTGCCGGACGTCCTGCCCGCGGGCCACGGTCATGGCCGCGCGCCAGCTGCCGCGATGGGGGTAAAGAGCGAAGGCAAAAGTGCACGGGCCCATGAGCTGGGCCATCGGGACCGTGACCTCCGGGCCTGCCGGGTCCTCGCGGTATGGATTGATGTTGCGGCTGATCAGGCCGAATGATCGCAGGACGGTGAGGGCCAGTTCCCGCCCCTCGACGATCTCATACTCGGTGACCTGGTCGAGCAGGATGCTGACCCCATCGGCGTGCACGAAGCCATGGGCCGGAAAGGTCGGCAGCGGCACCTCACCGTGCCCGCCCTCGACCGTCAGTCCCCGGTCGACCACGGCGAACTGGCCCTCGGCCGACGATCGCTCCACCGGCCCGGCCAACGGGATGTGCCAGCGAACGCGGTGGTCCTTGGAGCGGTTCTCGAAGTCCAGCCGCACCCGCACGAACGGTTCACCGGCGCGCAGTTCCAGCCGGGTGGTCACGGTCGTGTCCGCCGCCTCGCGGGTGCGAGCCGAGCCATCGACGGCCAGGCCGGTCGGCCACGCAAAGCGACGATCGACCTTGAGGACCCCCCGGAGCGGGCCGTGCTCGATGGTCATGGTGTCGACCGACTGCGGGGTGTCCACGAGCGTGTCGGCCGTCGGGGGCCCGTAGTTGTAGCTGTCGCCGAAGTCGCCACCATCGACGATCCGGCCGACGCCCTCGAGTACCGAGCCGCCACCGGCCAGGCGCATCGTGCCATCATCGGCCACCGTCACCTCGACGAGACCGTTGTCGAGCCCGTTGGCGGTCACCGCGACCGGATGGGCCACAGGTGTCGGGTGGTGGCCGGCGCCATCGGCCAGGGCGAGCTGGGTCCAGCCCAGGGCCGGGGCCGGGACCTGGACGAGGACGATCCGTCGTTCGGGTGCCTCGACGACGATGTCCCAGACAGCCGCGGGGTCGGTCTCCGTGACCACGTCGACCGATCCCAGCAGCGCCTCCACATCGAGTTCGGGGGGATCGGCCAGGGTGTCGACCATCACGATGAGTCTCGGTCGTCGGTCCGCGTCGCCGGCCTCGAGACGAACGCCGTTCATCCAGCGACCGAACAGCTCCCGGCCATGTCGCCGCCGCCGGAAGAACTCCGGGATGTCGCGGGCCGGGATCTGCACCCTGGCTACCAAGGGCTCCGCTCGGTGGATCTCCTGGGTGACCAGCGTTTCGTCGCCGATCATGGCCACGACCGAGGTCCAGCCCTCCGGCACCGCGACCTCGAGCCGGACGAGATCTGACCGGTCAGCTGGGGACGGGTTGACCACGGCGAAGGCCCCGCGCTGGACCCGCCCGGCGATCTGGGCCAGGGTCGTCCGCACGATGCCCGAGGCGATCTGCTCAGCCTCGGCGTAGCGGCCCAGGACCTGGGCGTTGACCGCGTCGTGGGAACAGCCGCAGATGGAGTCGTGGGCGGAGTTGTCCACGACCCGCCTCCAGGCGAGTTCGAGCAGGCGCGCCGGCCAGGCGGCCCCGTGAAGGGCGGTCAGCGGCTCGGCGTAGCGCTCGAGGAGGCGCTCGGCTCGGGCCGCCGCCGCCTTGACGTCGACCCGGGCGGAGACCACGTTCATCAACATGTTGGCCCGAGCGCCGGAGCGCAGCTCGCCGGTCCACTCGAGGGTGCCCTCCGCTGGCGGTCGATCCCGGCTCACGTAGTCGGCCAGGGTCTCCATCCTGACCCGCACATCGCTGTCCAGGGCGTTCACGGCGTCGACCATGTCGGCCAGGCGGGGGGACGGTACGGCGTGGTCCGTGCCGTACATGGCCAGCAGCGATCGTTCGCCATAGAAGCCGGCGTTGCGGTGCCGATACTCGACGAGCTTGTCGGCCAGGCGACCGGGCACATCGAACAGGTAGGCGCCGTTCCCGTAGCCGCCGACCAGGTACTCGGTCACCACTCTGGACCCATCGGGCGCACTCCAGCCGAACGTGTGGTGGGCCACCTCGAGCGGGACGCCGCGCCAGACGACCGCGTGTCCGATGCCGGCCCGACGCAGGATCTGCGGCATCTGGGCGACATGGCCGAACATGTCGGGCAGATAACCGACCGGCATCGCCCCGCCCAGTTCCTCGGCTCGCGCCCAGCCGAACTCCAGGTTGCGGATGATCGTCTCGCCCGATACCAGGAACTCATCGAGCAGGATCTGCCACGGACCGATCGCCAGCCGACCCTCGGCGATGAGTCGGCGGATGATCGGTTCGGCCTCCGGCCGGACCTCGAGGTAGTCGTCGACGGTGGCCGCCTGGCCGTCCAGGGTGAAGCACAGGCGGTCGTCCTGCTCCATCCGCGCCAGGAGCTGATCGACCAGCTCGACCAGGCGCAGCCGGAACGTCTGGAACGGCTCGTACCATTCGCGATCCCAGTGCGTGTGGGGGACGAGGTGGAGGATCGTGGGCTCGCTCATCGGGCCGCCTCACCACCGATGGTCAGACCGAGCGAAGCCGCCCCGATCGCGATCACGCGCTGGCAGGTGGCGATGTCGGCGCGGCTGGCGGCGATGCCCGACAAGGGCGGTTGACCGTCCACGACCAGGCGGTGGAAGGCCAGCAGCTCTTCCTCGAAGGCCTCGACGGTCGAGGACTGGTCACGGTCCTGGCGCCCGCCCTCGCGACCCGTCGTGATGCGGAGTCCGGTCGGATGATGGAGCAGATATGGCGAGGGGAAGGACAGCTCGGTGCTGGCCGATTCGTACACGACCCGGACCTCTTCGCGGTACGCCGGGTACGCGGGCAGGTAGTGCCAGCGGATGGAGAACCGGGCATCGCCCGGCAGCCGGCCCGACAGCTCCACGGACGGCGGCCAGCGATCGTCCGGGTGCACGGCCAGCAGATCGATCGAGGTCGGGTCGCCGGCGAAGGCCCGGATCAGCGACAGCTCGTGAACGATCGAACCGAGCAGGATGTCCGTATAGAGCCGGCCCAGCCGTTCGGCCACCTCCTCGCCGAGGGCGGCGACCCGGAGGACATCAGTCGCGGCCTGCCATGCCGCGCGCGTTGCCGCCGGGATATCACTGGGGGGAGGCGAGAGCCGGGCGTGGGCCAGCTGAGCCTCGCCGGTGGGGTGCAGGACGGTGACCTCGATCGCACGTGGCGGACCGAATGCCTCGTCTCGGGCGGTGCGGAGTGCGACCGCGACCGCCGGGTCGTACAGCTTCATGTAGCCGACCTGGAGCTGCCGACGCGGGTCCTGGTGGAGTCGGCCGTCGATCGCGTCCGCTTCCGCGAGCGTGTACGCCAGGGGCTTCTCGGCGAAGACGGCCAATCCACGATCGAGACCGCTCAGGATCGCCGGCCCGTGGGATCCCGAGGTGAGGATGAGCAGGGCGTCCAGCCCGGGCGTGCCGAGCAGCCCGTCGAGTGAGGTATGACGGCGCCCGGGCGGGACCCGATGGCGTTCGCCCA
Source organism: Candidatus Limnocylindrales bacterium (assembly GCA_051306295.1). Lineage (GTDB taxonomy): Bacteria > Chloroflexota > Limnocylindria > Limnocylindrales > CSP1-4 > SPCO01. The sequence goes on along the minus strand of JBPPMZ010000138.1, from coordinate 29,001 downwards.
CCAGATCGACCAGCGACGGCGAAAGGTCGGCGATGGCCGCCACCTCAAACACCGGGTGGAGGCGCTCGAGCAACGGCAGATGCACGGCCTGGGCCACGGCGCCGAGTCCGACGATCGCAAGTCGAACGCGAGGGGTCGACCCGCTAGGCGTGTCCAGAGAGTGCATGGAGGATCGAGTATATCTGCGGCCCGGTGCCGTAGTCTGTCGCCATGTCGGAGGAGCGCGACCCGGAGGCCACCCACCCGCCTCCGGTCCAGGGCGCCGCCTTCGGCGACGACTGGTGGCGCCAGGCGGTCATCTACCAGATCTATCCGCGCAGCTTCCAGGATACGGACGGCGACGGTGTCGGCGACCTGCCCGGCATCATCGACCGGCTCGGATACCTGGTCGACCTCGGCGTCGACGCCCTGTGGCTGTCGCCGATCTACCCCTCGCCCGGCCTTGATGTCGGCTACGACGTCAGCGATCACACGGCGGTCGATCCACGGTTCGGCACGGAGGCCGACTTCGACCGGCTGATCGCCGCAGCTCACCGACAGGGCCTCCGGGTGATCATGGATCTGGTGATGAACCACACCAGCGACCAGCACCCGTGGTTCCGGGCAAGTCGGACGTCGCGCGACGGGCCCTTCGCGGATTGGTACCTGTGGCGTGGCGCGGATGGTCACGATGACGACGGCCGCCCGCGGCCACCCAACAACTGGCTGTCGTTCTTCGGAGGGTCGGCCTGGCAATGGGATGACGTCCGGGGCCAGTTCTACATGCACACCTTCCTGGTCGAGCAGCCGGAGCTCAACTGGCGCCAGCCCGCGGTCGAGGAAGCCCAGTTCGCCATGGTCGGGGGCTGGCTGGACCGCGGCGTGGATGGATTCCGCCTCGACGTGTTCAATGCGTTCCTGAAGCACCCGGACCTGCTCGCCAACCCGAGCCGCGAGGGCCTGACAGACTGGGATCGGCAGCACCACGTCCATGATCGCGATTCGCCGGACTTCCCGGACCTGATCGCTCGCTTTCGGGCGATGGTCGACACCCGACCCGGTCGGATGTCCGTGGGTGAGCTGTTCGCGAGCGAGCCCGACAAGGCCATCGCCCTGACCACCGACCGGCACCTCGTCTTCGATTGGGGATTGCTGGCGGCGCCGTGGTCTGCCGCCGCGATCGGCGCGGCGATCGACGAGCGCGAAGCCGCGTTCGGGCCGGATCGATGGCTGGCCAACGTGCTGTCCAACCACGATCAGTCTCGCCACGCCACCAGGCTGGCGGTGTCGGCCGGGATCGCCGACACGGATGGCGTGGCCCGTGCAGCGGCGGTCATCCTTCTGACCCTGCGCGGGACCGTCTTCCTGTATTACGGCGAGGAGCTGGGCCTGCGCGACGTGCCCGTGCCGGAGGGGGAAATCATCGATCCGCCCGCGCGCCGAGCGCTCATCGACCCGGCCTTCTCATGGTGGAACCGCGACCTGTGCCGTTCGCCCATGCCCTGGTCGATGGGAGCGGCCGCGGGCTTCACATCGGGTCGCCCTTGGTTGCCGCTGGGCGATGATGCGACGACACGCAACGTCGAGGCCCAGCAGGGGGATGGCGGCTCGGTGCTCGCCACCTACCGACGGCTGATCGCCCTGCGCCGCGAGCACGAGGTCCTGCGGACCGGTGCCCTGCGTCGGCAAGAGAGCCGGACACCGGACGTGCTGACCTGGTTCCGGGAGGGCGGGTCGGCGGCGATCCTGGTCGTCGTCAACCTGGCCGCGGCTCCGCGAGTCGTCGAGCTCCCGGACCCAGCGGATGGCTCCTGGCGCGCCATCGGCGGGTCGCATGCCCGACCCTCGACCTCGGACCCCGATGGGCGGCTTGCCCTGCGCCCCCTGGAGGCCGTGATCCTGGAGCCGACCTGACCAACCTGGACTGCCGCGACGGCGACCGGCCCGGCTGAGCCCGCGACCGAAGCCTGAGGCCTGAGCGTGGCCTGCTACCATGGCGAGCATCCTGACGAACCCCGGGGAGGCCTTCCGTGCCGCTCGATTTCCTGAAGCGCAAGAACACCCCGGAGACGCCGGGCACGAGCCCCGCCGCCCCGGCCTCGACCGGTTCGGCGGTCATGCCCGAGGAGGTCGTCGCCCAGGAGTTCCAGCTCAAGCTGTACTACGCCGGCAAGACCAGCGAGGGCGTCCGGATGCGGACCGGCCCCCAGGCGATGGTCGAACTCCCCTCGATGCTGGTCGGTCTGGCGAAGGCCGAGATCGAGGTCGTCGACCCACTGCCCATCGAGTTCAGCCAGGCGACGCCGACCATCTCGCGCCCATCGGAGGCGATGCAGTGGCTGAACGCCCACCACGTTCACTCGCCGATCACCCGGCACGCGCTGGTCGTCCTCGAATCGATCGATGCCATCGACCTGGCGTTCGATACGTTCGTCTGTTCGCTGCTCGACGGTGAGGTCGACACCAGCGGATACCCGGAGTACAACGCTGTGGTCGGCGGGGTCGCTGCGCACTGGGACGAGGCGACCGGCGACATGATCTGTCGGGCGGTCGTCGGCTGGGGTGGTCGCGGCGTTCGTGGCGACACGGATCGCATCGGGGCCAAGTTGCTGGCCGGCATCCTGACCAACGTGCTGGCCAACCAGTACGCGATGGGCCTGACCGCCATCGATCGGCCGGTCCCGGCCGCGGGTCGGGGCGGCCTGGTCTGCGCCCACTGCGGATTCGCGTCCGCCCACGAGCGGGCGTTCTACTGCCCCAAGTGCGGCATGCGCCTCCTGCGCGGCTGACCGGGGACCGATCCGCCCGTGGCTCGCTACGACTACGACTGCGCCGCGTGCGGCCGCCGCTTCGAGGCGGTCCACGGCGTCTTCGAGGACGCCCCCACGGTCTGCCCGCTGTGCGGCAGCGGCCCGGTCAAGAAGGCGTTCTCGCCGCCGACGATCCATTTCAAGGGATCGGGATGGGCGAAGAAGGAGCGGCAGGCTTCGACGGCCTCGCGCGCGTCCCGATCAGCGACGCCATCGGGTGCGGACGCCGGTAGCGGCGACGCGTCGGGTAGCACCCCGAGCGGGGGCTCCACCGACGACGCCGGATCCGGCACCGGCTCGACGACCACCGACGCGAAGCCGACCACGCCCAAGACCACGACCACGACGCCCATCCCGTCGTCGGCCGGCGGCTCGTCGGACTGATCCCGATGCCGTTGGCGGCCGACTGGATCACCCTGGTCGAGGCACAGGCCATCCTGGCCGCCGCCAACGTGCATTTCACCACTGGCACCATCGGCGGCTGGGCGCGCGACGGTCGGCTGCAGAGCATCAAGCTCGGCGGACGAAGGTTCGTGCGCCGAGGTGAGGTCCGCAGCCTGATCACGGCGCCGCGGCGTGTCTCGATCGACTCGGTCCAGGTCGCCTTGTTCGAGGACTGACGGAGTCCGCATGGACATCGGAGCGACCGTGGCGCGGTTCCTGGACCGACCCCGGGTCGCCTACCTGCGACGGGTCCTGGACACGTATGGACGCGCGGCGGGTGGCCTGCTGGCCAACGGCCTCGCGTTCGCCGCGCTGTTCGCGACGATCCCCATCGCGCTCGTCTCGCTTGGATTGGCCGGCCTGCTTGTCGACGATCCGCGGGTCCAGGCGGCACTCGCCGCGGCGCTGGTCGGAGCGTTCCCACCCCTGCGCGACCTCATCGACGGTTCCCTGGAGGCGCTTACGACGGGGGCCCCGGTCACCTCGCTGGTCGGCATCGTCGGGCTCGTCTGGACCGTGAGCCAGCTCTATGTGACCCTCGACGTGGCCTTCTCTCGGCTGTTCACCGACGTACCGGAACGGAACGTCCTGCGACGCACGGCGATGGGCTTCGCATCCCTCGGGCTGCTGTTGGCCGCGGTCGTCGGGATCATCCTCCTGGCCTCGCTCGCGGCCGTGGCCGACGCGCTACTACCCGAGGGCTTCCTACCGGGCGCGGCGATCGCAGCCGTGCTGACGTCCGCGCCGGCCCTCGTGGCCCTGACGGTGGGCCTGGTGGCCGTCGCCTACCGGGTCATCCCGCCGCGCCAGCCGTCCCTGACGACCATCCGAGTGCCCGCCGTGGTGGTGGGTGTCACGATCGTCGGCCTCAGCCAGGCGTTCGTCCTCCTCGCCCCGCGGCTCGTCGGTGTCGCGGCCCTGGCGGGCACGCTGGCCACGGTATTCATCGCCCTGGCCTGGTTGTCATTCACGTTCCAGACCCTGCTGTTGGGGGCAGCCTGGGTACGGGTCCGCGACGACGATGTCCAGGCGGCGGGCGCCGCAGCGTCAGCCCTGGGGCGTGCCGCAACGCCGGCAGAACCGGGCGGTGGCGGAGAGTGACAGGCCGCAACTGACGCACGGCTGGACACCGCCGCTGGCGCCGCGGGCCGGAGCCCCGCCAAGGGTGAGCGGGGTGGTCGGGGCCGCGACCTCCCGGGCCGACTCGGCCCACAGCGAATCCAGGCCACCGGTCGGGAGCGCCGGTCGACCCAGGAACGCCAGGCCAGAGGCCGGCCGCTCGCTCGGCCACTCGGGCTGGGTCGGCCACTCGGGTGCGGCGCTCGCGCTGACGGCGTCAGGGCTGGCAGGCTGGCCGCTCGGGGCGACGGGTGGAGTCGCCGGCTGCGCTTCCGGGGCGACGATCCGCCAGGTCGGCTGCGGGACGACGTCCTCCCGGACGGCGGGCGCCGGTTCTGGCGCGGGCTCGGTGGTCGGCGGTGCAGCAGCCGCGAGGGGCTCCGGCGCGACGACCGATTCCGGCTCGGCGTCCGACGCCTCTGCGAATACGGGCTCAGGCTCGGCCTCGGCCTCGGCCAGGACGGGCTCCGGCTCGGCGACGACCGATCCCGGCTCGTCCACCGGCGCCTCTGCCATGACGGGCTCAGGCGCCTGGACCGGTGGCGCGACCGGCTCGATGGGGGCGCCGTGCTGCTCGCGTTCGTAGGCCTCGATCTCGGCGTCGAGATTCTGGCCAGGGCGGAAGCGTCGCAGGAGATCGGTCGTCTGGGCGGCCGCCGCCGCGGCGCGGCCGGGGACATCGGCGGGGTCGAGGCGGGACGGGCTCGGTGCGAGCCGCGTCGGGGGCACGGGTGGCTCGGCCGCGATGATGGGCTGCAGCTCCGCGTTCGCGGCGACCGGCGTCTCGGCTTCGATCTCGACGACAGCGTTCGCCTCGGCCTCCGTGTCGGTCTCGATCGGCGCGTCGGCTGACGCTTCGACCTCTTCCGTCGCCTCGATCGCGTTCGTCGCCTCAATGGCCGCCTCGACCGGCGGCTCGGCACCGTAGGCCCCGATGGCCGCCAGGCGGGCGCTCGCGTCGATCGGCTCGATGTCCGACCCATCGGCTTCCAGCGCCGTCGCGTCGTCGCGTTCGAGGTCCATCGTCGGCCAGGCGAGGGCATCGGTCAGATCCGCGTGTCCGTGACCGTTCGATCCATCGTCCGCATGCAGGCCGTTGGTCGCATGGGCGCCAGCGTTCCCGTTCTCCAGCCCGAACGGGCTGCCGGCAGGCAGATCTGGGAACGGCGCCGGCATGATCTCGTGGCCCAGGTGCGGAGCGCAGGTGAGGCAACGCCCTTCGGCCTCGTTCCAGCAGTTGCCGCACGTGTACTGGCGGCAGGTCATGCAGAAGTTGAACGTCTTGTGGAAGGCGTCCAACTGCTGCGACGTCTGCTCGCGGTCGGTCTCGCTGCGGGCGGCGGCCATCGCCTCGTCCATCGACGAATCGTCGGACATGACGAAGTTCTTCAGGCCGCGGGACAGGACCCTGATGCCCTTGAGCTTCGCGGCGCGGGGTGCGGCCGACTCGAACGTGTAGCGCGTGCCACACCGTTCGCAGAAGGATTCGGTCAGGATCTCGGGCATCGGGCCCCCGGGCGAAGAGCAGGCTGGACACACGCGGGACGACGAACCATCGACCCGAATGGAGGCGAGAGTATACCGCCGGTGCGTCAACGCCCCTCCGACGGGGGTACTTGGAACGTGCGCGGATGGTCCGGTCGTACCCTCTGCTAGAGTCGCCAACCATGCCGCCGCTGGCCGCCATCGAGCGGTTCTTCGAACGACTCTTCGAGCGACCCTCCGCGCGCCTGTTCCGTGCCCGTCTCCAGCCGGTCCAGTTGCAGCGGCGGATCGAGCGCTCGATGGAGGCGGAGCGCCTCGCGAGTGCCGATCGAACGTTGGTGCCGAATCGCTTCGTCGTCCATCTCAACCCGACCGATCTCGCGGGCTTCGGTGACATGACCGCGTCCCTGGCCTCCGAACTGGCCGACGGCGCGCTGCTCTTCGCCCGGACGCGGCGCTACACGCTGGTCGATCGGCCGAGGGTCGACCTGCTCGGCGACCCGACCGTCGAGCGGGCCGATATCCGGGTGATCGCCCGATTCGCCGATCCGATCCCGGGTCGGGATCGACGCCCGGAGACCGGCGCGGACGCCGCGCTGCCGACGACCGATGAACGGGCCGGCGCGGCCGAGAGTGCCCGCTCGACCGGCGGCGGACCGATGGACACGATGGTCTTCACCATCCCGCGTCCGAGCGCGCCGCGAGCCCGCCTGCGCCTCACCACGCCCGACCGGGACTCCCGATCGGTCGAGTTCGACGGAACGGAGCTGACGATCGGCCGCGCGGCCGACAACGACCTCGTGCTGCCCGATGGACGGGTATCGCGGCACCACGCTCGCCTGATCGGGCGGCGCGGTACGCTCGTGTACGTCGACCTTGGCAGCACGAACGGTTCGCGGGTCAACGGCGTCACGGTCGGCGAGCTCGTCCTGGGCGAGGGTGACCGGATCGAGCTCGGGGACTCGCGGCTGGAGGTCGAGGTGGCCGGAGACGGGCCCTGATGGATGGCTTCCTGATCGTCATCTGGGTCGTCCGGCTGCTCTTCCTGGCGCTGCTGTACCTGGTCCTCTATCGCGTGGTCCGCACCCTGTTGGGCGACCTGCGCGCGGCGGCCCGCGAGCCCGGGACCACGCTCGGTCGCCTGATCGTCCTGGAGTCGCCCGGCGGCGAGCCCGCGGTCGGGCGCTCGTTCGACCTGGATGCCATCACGACACTCGGGCGCGACGTCAACAACGCCATCGTCGTCGAGGATCCGTTCGCGTCGTCGGACCACGCCGTCCTGACCTATCGCGGCCGAAGCTGGTACCTGGAGGACCTGGGCAGCACGAACGGCTCGTTCCTCAACGGCCGGCCGATCGCGACCGTCTCGCCGCTGGGCTTCGGCGATGAAGTGGGCATCGGGCAGGTCCGCCTGCGCCTGGAACGGCCGAGGAACGCGTGACCCAGGTCGTGGGGGGACGCCAGGGTTCCGCGCCGGCCAGCATGCCGCGCATCCTCGGACCGATCCGCCCGCGGGCGCGCTGGTCGGAGACGCGCCTGCTCGCCCTGGTGGCCCTCGCATTGGCGGTGGGCAGCCTGTCCCTGGGCATGACCGTGACCGGCGAGGTCGGCTTCCATGAGCCGCGCGGCCTGGGGATCTATCTCGGCGCGCTGGCCCTCGCACACATGGCCCAGGTGCTGGCCGGACGGCGCTCCGACCAGGTGCTGCTACCGGTCGTCGGCCTGCTGGGCGGCATCTCACTGCTGCTCATGCAACGGCTGCCCCAGGGCCTGGTGACGATCGGGGAGGGGGAGTCGGCCCTGGGACTCGGAGAGGTCCAGCTGATCTGGCTCGTGCTGGCCATCGCGGTCGCGACGACCATCGGCATCATCGTCCACTCCGATCGCTGGCTGCGCCGCTACAAGTACACTTGGGCGGCGGCCGGCATCGCTCTGCTGCTGTTGACCTTCGTGTTCGGCTCGGAGGTCGCTGGACAGCGCCTCACGCTGCGGCTGGGACCGATCGCTGGGCAGCCGTCCGAGCTGCTGAAGGTCATCCTCGTCGTGTTCCTGGCGGGCTACCTGTCCGAGAACCGGCCGATCCTCATCGAGCAGGACACGCGGCTCGGACCATTCCGACTGCCGCCGTTGCCGTACCTCGCCCCCATGGTTGCGATGTGGGCGATCGCCCTGGGCGTCGTGGTCGTCCAGCGCGACCTGGGCGCGGCCCTGTTGTTCTTCGGCGTGTTCCTGGCCCTGACCTATGCCGCGACCGGCCGCCTCAGCCTGGTCATCATCGGCACCGCGCTCTTCCTGGCGGGCAGCGCTGTCCTGGCCAACCTGTTCGACCACGTCCGCGATCGGATCGACATCTGGATCGACCCCTTCGCCGACCCGCTGGGCGCCGGCTACCAGGTGGTGCAGTCGCTCCACGCGTTCGCCCGCGGCGGCCTCCTGGGCGTCGGGCTGGGCAACGGCCTGCCCATGGTCGGCGGGCGACTGCCGATCCCGGAGGTCCACACCGACTTCCCACTGGCCGCCCTCGGTGAGGAGCTCGGACTGATCGGGGTCCTCGCGATCCTGGGCCTGTTCCTCATCGTCATCGAACGCGGCCTGCGCATCGGTGCCTCGGCCGCCGACGACTTTCGCGCGATCCTCGCGACCGGACTCGCCCTGGTCATCGGGGTGCAGGCGTTCATCATCGCGGCCGGGAATCTCAAGGTCCTGCCCCTGACCGGCGTGACCCTGCCGTTCATCAGCTACGGCGGTTCGTCGCTGCTGGCCAACGCCGTCGTCGTCGGTCTGCTCCTGGCTCTGTCCGACAAGGGGGTCGAGCCGCCCCCACCACCGACCACACGCGGCTGGCGGTCGCGGCTGCGGCGGGCGAAGACCTGATGCTGACCCCCTCCGCGCGACGCCGACCGTTGGGCCGGACCATCGTCCACGTCGCGATCGTCCTGTCGCTGGCCTTCGGCTCGCTGGCCGCCGCCGGTGGTTACTGGGCCGTCGTCAAGGCCCCGGAGCTCGTCCGCTCCCCGTATGACCCGGCGGTCATCGCCGCGGCCCGGACGGTGCCGCTCGGTGGGATCGTGGATCGCGCCGGCGAGTGGTTGGCGCGCAACGAGGAGGATGCCAACGGCGAGCTGCATCGCGTCTACCGCGCCCGGTCGGTCAGCCAGGTCGTCGGTTACGCGTCCGCACGGTACGGCCGGGCCGGGCTGGAGCTCGCCTTCGACGCCGAGCTCTCCGGCCTGGCGGGCGATCCGGTGGCCGACGCGCTGCGCAAGTTCGGTGCCGACCCGTACGACCCCAAGGACCTGACGCTGTCCCTGTCCTATGACCTCCAGCGCGCGGCCGTGCGGGCGCTCGGGGACTTCCGCGGGGCGGTCGTCATGCTCGATCCCACGACCGGAGAGGTCCTGGCGCTCGCCTCCACGCCGACGTACGACGCGTCGGCCGTCGCGGACCCGGCGACCGCTGAGCAGACGTTCGAGGCGCTTCGGGCGGACGAGGATCAGCCGCTTCTTCCGCGGGCGACCCTGGGGCGCTACGTCCCGGGATCCGTGTTCAAGATCGTGACCGCCATCGCGGGCCTGGGTTCGGGCGCGATCACGCCCGGCACGACGTATGACGAGCAGCCGGGCGCCGAACGAGAGGGCCTGGTCGTCGACGGTTTCCACGTGCAGGACGGCCATCACCCGACGACCGGTCGACGGGCGCTGGACCTCATCGAGGCGACCGAGGTGTCGTGCAACCTGTGGTACGCCCTGACCGGCCTGGCCACCGGCGGCGATGCCCTCGTCGACTACGCGGGACGGCTCGGGTTCGGGGCCCCGCTGCCGTTCGACCTGCCGACCGCGGTCTCGCAGGTCACCAACGGGACGGGCAGCGCGCCTGGCGGCTTCATCGATGATGTCGAGCTGGCGAACGCGGCCTACGGCCAGGCCGAGACCTTCGTGACCCCCCTCCAGATGGCGCTCGTCGCGTCGACCGTGGCCAACGGCGGGGAGTTGCTGCGGCCCCGCCTCCTGACGGCGATGACGGGCAAGAACGGGACGCGGACCTTCGGGCCGGAATCGATGGGCCGGGTCATCGATGAGGCGGCTGCGGCTGCCATCCGCGACGCCATGACCGAGGCCGTCGAAGGCGACCTGGGGCGCCAGTTCACCGCCGGCGCGCGCGTGCCGGGCGTGACCACGGCCGGCAAGTCCGGGACCGCCGAGCTGGGTGGGCGCGGCGAACCCCACTCGTGGTTCATCGGATTCGCCCCGGCGGAGGCGCCGCGGGTCGTCATCGCGGTCGTGGTCGAGCAGGCCGGGCGGGGCGCGGAAGTGGCCTCTCCGATCGCCGGCGACCTCATGGCCCGCTTCCTGGAGGCGGCTGAGTGAGCGACCCGAACGGCGAGCGCACCGAGCCACGCACGCCGCGACCGTGGGTCGAGCGCATCGGTCTGGCCATCGTGGCCGCCATCCTCGCGACCCTGTTCGGCGGGGTAGCCCTGGCGTCTTGGCTGGGGGGCGAACCCTTCCTGGCGATCATGGGCGGCATCGGCTGCCTGATGACGGCCTGGGTCGGGGCGCTCACCCTGTTCCGCGGCTGAGAGCGTCTGCCGAAGATCGAACGTTCGAGGGTGGTTCTGACGCCCAGATGGTGACCGCCCCGGCAGGGGTCGGGAACCAGGATGACCCCCTCGACGTACTATCGGACAACACCACACGCCCCAGCCGTGGTCCGTCGCACCCCTGAGCCAGGCCACCGGCGCCCATCCCGCACCCTGCGCACCGCGAGAGAGGCCGATGACGAAGATCCAGGAAACCGGCGACCAGGTCATCGCCAATGTCGAACGAGTCATCGTCGGCAAGCACCACGAGGTCCGCCTCGCCCTGGTCGCCCTGCTGTGTCGCGGGCACCTGCTCATCGAGGACGTGCCGGGCACGGGCAAGACCGTCCTCGCCAAGGCGATCGCGCGCAGCCTGGGCTGCACCTTCCGACGGATCCAGTTCACCCCGGACCTCCTGCCCTCCGACGTGACCGGCCTGTCGATCTACAACCAGAAGACCCAGGAGTTCGAATTCCGCCCGGGTCCGATCATGAGCCAGGTGGTCCTCGCCGACGAGATCAACCGCGCGACCCCCAAGACCCAGTCGAGCCTGCTCGAGTGCATGGAGGAGCGCCAGTCGACGATCGACGGCATCACCCACCCGATGCCCGATCCGTTCCTGGTCATCGCCACCCAGAACCCGATCGAGTACGAGGGCACGTTCGCCCTTCCGGAGGCGCAGCTCGACCGGTTCATGTTGCGCATCCGCCTGGGCTACCCACAGCCGATCGAGGAGATCGTCATCCTCGATGAGCAGAAGCGCAGCCACCCGCTCGAGGAGTTGAACGAGGTCCTGGCCGCCGCGGACCTGCGCACGTTGCAGAACGCCGTGCGTGAGATCTACGTCGACTCGACCGTGTCCGACTACATCGTCCGCATCGTGGGCGCGACCCGCAGCCACCCCGACGTGTATCTGGGCGCATCACCGCGCGGTTCGATCGCCCTGTATCGCGCCGGCCAGGCGCTGGCCGGCCTGCTGGGCCGCGACTACGTCATCCCCGATGACATCAAGGCCCTCGCGGAGCCCGCGCTGGCGCACCGACTCATCATCAAGACCAGTTCATCGATCCACGACGTCCAGGCCGGCCAGGTCGTCCGCGAGATCCTGGAGGCCACGGCGATCGACGGCATCCGCCCGACCGGCGGCGGCCCCACGGAGATCCGCCCGACCGCGTCAGGGTCGACCGTGACCCCCAACGCCTGACCGACCGTCGACCCTTGACCGCGTCCTGACGTTCCGCCAGAGGACCCCGCGATGATCCGCCGACTCCAGGCCCTGGCCATCGCCACGATCCTGGTCGTCGCCGCGTTCTCGACCGGGGAGCCGTTCCTGTTCTACCTCCTGTACCTGGCCATCCTCGTCGTGGGCGGGTCGTACGTGCTGGTGCGCCTCGGCCTGTCGGACCTGGAGGCCGGCTACGCGGTGAGCCAGTTGCACGGCCACGTCGGTGACCGGATGCGCGTCACGTACACCCTGCGCAACGGCAGCCGACTGCCCAAGCCCTGGCTCGAGGTCCACAACCCATCGACGATGCCGGGCGGTCTGCCGGGCCGGGCCATCACCCTGGGTGGCCGGGCGGAGCGTTCATGGCTCATCCGAGCGCCGCTGACCCGGCGCGGCCACTTCCGGATCGAGCCGCTGCATATCCGGACCGGCGACCCATTCGGGTTCTTCGAGGCATCGGCGACGGTCGGCCAGGGGGTCAGCGTCGTGGTCTATCCGCGCCTGGAGGCGTTGCCCATGTGGCGACTCCCATCCGCCAGCCTGGAGGGCAGTCACGCCTCGCCGGAACGCACGCTCCAGACGACGCCACTGGCCACGACCGTGCGGCCCTACGCGCCCGGCGACAGCATGAACCGCATCCACTGGAAGTCGACCGCCCGCCACGGCGAGATCCAGGTCAAGGAATTCGACCTGGAACAGACCGCCGATGCCTGGATCATCCTGGACCTCCAGCGCGGGATCCAGGCCGGGCGCGGCGAGGAGTCGACGACCGAAGCGGCCATCCGAGCGGCCGCGTCCATCGCGGACAAGGCCCTGGCCGAGAACCGGGCCGTGGGCATGACCGTCAATGCCGGGCGGACGGCCTACCTCCCGGCCGATCGTGGCGGGCGCCAGCACCAGAAGGTGCTCCAGTTGCTCGCCGCGGTGGACGCCGACTCCTCCACGCCGCTCGTCGAGACGCTCATCGCGTCGGTGGGGCGGCTGCGTCGGGGGATGACGGCGGTCATCATCACCGCGTCGCTCGATCCATCGTGGGTCCGCCCGCTGGCGGCGCTGCGCGCCCGGGGCGTCTCGTGCGTGGTCATCACCCTGGATGCCGGGGCCTACGCCCAGGCCGAGGCCGAGGCTCGCGCGGCCATCACGGGTGGCAGTCCGGTCGTCGATCCCGACGCTGCCGATGCGGCCGCCAAGCGGTCACGAGCGCTCCGCCACGCCCTCGCGGAGTACGAGCTCAGGGCCTACACCATCACGCCGAACCGCCCGCTGGGCGAGGTCCTGGCCGGATGACGACGTCGTCGGGTCGCCGCATCCCGCTCGCGCCGCCGGAGGGCTGGCTGACACTCGGGCTGGTCATCCTGCTGGGGCTGTCGCTGGCCTGGTCGCTGGATGACGCCCGACTGGTCCTGGGCCGCGATGCCCTGACCGACTTCCTCGTCTGGACGGCCGTCGGTGGCGCGCTGGCCGGGTTCGTCGGGCCGATGGTCCGCTGGGGTCGCTGGCGGACGTACCTCATCGGCGCAGCATTCGCGGCACTCGTCACCCCCCTGATCGTCGGCACGGTACTGCTCGACGGCGCGGATGGCACCCTCCAGGCGCTGTTCACGGCCACCGCCGATGCGTCCGCCAATGCCGTACGGGACCTGATCGTCATGAACCGGCGCACCACGTCGGAGTTCGGCCATCACCTCCTCGTCCTGGGGCTCATCGTGTGGGGCTCCGCGATGTTCGCGAGCTTCGCGGTCTTCGGCCATCGCCGGCCGCTCAATGCCGTGCTGCTCGTCGGGTTCCTGCTGGTCGGCAACATGTCGCTGACCACGAGCGACCAGCTGGTCTATCTCGTCCTGTACTCACTCGCGTCGCTGTTCCTGCTCATCCGGCTGCATACCCTCGAGGAGCAGGGCGAGTGGCTGCGTCGGCGCATCGGCGACCCCTCGGCCATCGCCGGTCTGTATCTGCGGGGCGGCACGGTGTTCATCACGGTCGCCGTGCTCGGCGCCCTGCTCCTGACCAACGTCGCCCAGTCCGCCCCATTGGCCGGGGCCTGGACCGACGTCGGCAGCCGGGCCATCGAATGGTCGCGCGCCATCAGCCGGTTCCTGCCCCAGAGTGGGACGGGGCCGGTGCTCGGGCCGTCGTTCGGTTCGAGCGCCACGATCGGGAGCCGCTGGGTCACCGATCGCAACGTGGCGCTGACCGTGGAGATCCCGGCTGGTCTCGTCGCCTATAAGCCGTACTGGCGAGCCGCCACCTACGATGTCCTCACCCTCGACGGATTCGAGTTTGATGAGCCAACGACCATCCTTGATCGCGCCGCGGGCGCGCCGCTGCTCGAGGGGACCGGCGACGCCGTTACCCTGGACGGGCGCCAGGAGGTCACGTTCCGCATCACCCCGACGTCAGGCGGCCTGATCTACGCGCCACAGGCGCCGGTCGCGATCGACGTCGCGACGGACCTCGAGGTCGTGGGCGATGCCGGGTACTTCGCGGCCATGCAGCGCGACGGTGGCGACGGCGCCTATACCGTCACGTCGTACGTGCCGGTCCTGGGGGACACGGTCGCGGCCGCCCTGACCCAGGAAAAGCTGCGTGTGGCGGGGACGGCGTACCCCGAGGAGATCGTCGCTCGCTACGCCCAGCCGACCACGGAGGCCATCCTGGGCCCGGAGGCACGGATCGTCCTCGCCGACATCCTGCAGGCCCGTCCGACCAACGCCTACGACCTGGCGGCCGCGATGGTCGCCTACCTGCAGTCGCCCGACAATTTCACGTACGACATCGACATCACCGACGATGGCATCGACTGCGACCAGTTGTCCCGGATCGAGTGCTTCGCCGTCCATCGGCGCGGGTTCTGCCAGTGGTACGCGGCCATGATGACGGCCTTCCTGCGCGAGCAGGGCGTCCCGGCACGCGTCGTCCAGGGTTTCCTGCCCGGCGAGCGCAGCGTCTCGTCCGGCACCGAGACGGTCCGCAACGATCGGGCGCATGCGTGGGTGGAGGCGTATTTCCCGGTCTACGGTTGGGTGGAGTTCGATCCGACGGGTATCGGCGCCCTGCCGCCCATCCCCCAGGGCCAGGCGCAGCCGAGTGGCAGCCCGGGAGCTTCGGCGATCGCGTCCGCCCGCCCGCGCCCATCGGAGTCCGCACCGCGTGACAACGAACCGGGTGGCGCCGGTGGCACGATCGATCGGGGCGGCGCGGTCGGCCCACTCATCGCCGTCACGTTCCTGCTGGCCGTGATCATGGCCGCTGTGGCGGCCGTCGCCTGGCGACGCGGGCCGCGCGGTCCGGTCACGGCGGACAGCGCCTACGGCTCGGTCACCCGGCTGGCGTCGCGGTTCGGTTTCGGGCCGCGGCCCAACCAGACTGTTTACGAGTACGCGGGCGCCCTGGCCGACCTCCTCCCGTCCGCCCGACCGGAGCTCGAGACGGTGGCGCAGGCCAAGGTCGAGGTCGCGTATGGGGGTCGTCGTCTGGGCGGTGAGACGCTGTCCGGCCTCCGCGAGGCGCAGCGTCGCCTGCGCATGAGCCTGCTGCGACTGGCCATCCGGCGGACCCGACGAGGCCGTCCCCGCCGCTGAAGGCCGCTGGGCGCCGTCGCCGACTGGGCCGCTACAGGGCGCCGCTTCGGCTGCGGGCCTCCTGGGCGGCGGCCTCCTCCTCATCGAGCAGGGGGGCCAGGTGCGCGGTCAGATTGTGGGCGCGCAGGACCGGCTGGCCGCCGCGGAACTCGATGACCGTGATCGCGCACAGGTCCATCGTCCACATCCAGAAGCGCTCGAGCGGCAGGTCGAAGAGGGTCAGCAGGGTCACCTTGAAGACCCCGTCGTGGGCGACCAGCATCGACCACGGATGCTCGGGCGGTGGTTCGCCGTAGCCCGCCACCTGATCACGGTCGCGCGTGCCGGGCGCCCGTCCCTCGGCCAGCTGGCCCAGGAGGGTCGCGATCGCCGGGCGGGCACGCGCCGCCACCTCTCCGAGCGATTCACCGCCCGGCGCCCACGCGAGCGTTGGCGTTCGACGCCAGGTGGCCAGGGTCTCGCCATGGTGAGCGGTGATCTCGTCACGGTGCATGCCTTCCCACGCCCCCTGGCCGATCTCGAGGAAGCCCGCATCCGGCCGCAGCGCCAGGGTCGTCGGGGCAGCCGCGGCGATCGCCTCGGCGGTCTGACGGGTCCGCGTCAGGGGGGAGTGAGTGAGCTCGATCGGCGGGCCGCCCGGTAGAGGCAGCGCCGGTCGGTCGTGGGGCCGCGCCAGCCTTTCGGCCACGAGTGACGCCTGGCGCTGCCCGCGATCGGTCAGTGGCGAGTCGGCCTGACCCTGGAAGCGCCCCTGGACGATGAACTCGGACTCGCCATGGCGGACCAGGACGAGGGTCGCATCCAGGCCGGCGGGGATGAGCGGGGCGTTCAGCGGTCGCCTCCCAGGCGGATCGTCCACAGCTCCAGGACCGCATCCTGCGCCCGGATCGCGTCCTCGACGGCCGGCGAGATGTCGTCGTCGAGGGCCAGGATCATCAGGGCGTCCTCGCGGGGCCGCGAGCGGGCCAGGTGCATGGCGCTGATGTTCACGTCCGCCTCGCCGAGCATCGCCCCGATCCGCCCGACCATGCCCGGCTTGTCCGTGTGCCGGGTGATGAGCATGACGTCCGCCGGTTCCATGTCCAGGCGGTAGTCGTCGAGGCCGGTGATCCGTGGCTCGCCACCGGCCACCGTGCCCGACACGGACAGCGTCCGCCCGGCGGACGACTCCGCGCTCAGCGAGAGGCGTGCCGCGTACGCGCCGGCATCGGGCGTCTTGCGCTCGATCACGGTGATCCCGCGGGCCTTGGCCAGGGTGCCGGCGTTGACCAGGTTGACCCGCTCGGTGGTGACCGTCTCGAGCAAGCCACGCAGGACGGCCGCCGTCAACGGCGAGCCGTCGTGCTCGGCCAGCTCACCGGCGATCTCCAGGGTCAGCGAGCGCACGCCACCGCGCGAGAACTGGGCGAAGAACCGACCCAGGATCTCGGCGAGGGGCAGGTACGGGGCGATCGCGCGGGCCGTCTCGGGCGTGAGCAGCGGGGCGTTGACCGCGTATCGGGCGCTCCGCCCATCGAGGACATCGAGGACCTGGGCCGCGACTTCTTCCGCGACCAGGACCTGGGCTTCCTCGGTCGAGGCGCCGAGGTGCGGCGTCAGGAGCGTGTTCGGGGCGTCCAGGAGCGGCGAGTCGGTCGGTGGCTCGTGTTCGAACACGTCGATGCCGGCCCCACCCAGGTGGCCTGCCGCCAGTGCCTCGGCGACCGCCGCCTCGTCGACCACGCCACCACGGGCGACGTTGAGGACGATCGAGCCCGGCTTGAGCCTGGCGATCGCCTCACGGCCGATGAGCCCGCGCGTGGCCCGGGTGAGGGGCACGTGCACGGTCACCACGTCGGCACGGGAGAGCATCGTCTCGAAGTCGACGAGCTCGACGCCGTGGTGTGCCGCCTGCTCCGCCGACACGAACGGATCGACGCCCAGGACGACCATCTCCATGGCCCGCGCCCGGTCCGCGATGGCCTGGCCGATCTTGCCCAGACCGATGATGCCGAGCGTCCGACCGCGCAGCTCGCGACCGGTGAACTGGGCCCGCTTCCACTCCCCGCGACGCACGCTGGCATCGGCGGCCGCGGTCTTGCGGGCGACGCCGTAGAGAAGGGCCAGGGTGTGCTCCGCGGCGGCGATGGTGTTGCCCGTCGGGGCGTTGACGACGGTGAGCCCGGCCCGGGTCGCCGCGTCCAGGTCCACGTTGTCCACGCCGACGCCGGCCCGGCCGACGACGACCAGGCGTGTCCCGGCGGCGATCAGCTCGGCATCGACCTGGACCTGGCTGCGCACGATGAGCGCGTCGTACTCGGGCAGGATGGCGGCCAGTTCCTCGCGCGTGCAGCCGAGCCGCTCATCGACGTCGTGGTGGGCCGCCAGCAGCTCGATGCCCTCGCGGGCGACGGACTCGGCGACGAGGACCTTCATGCGCCGGCCCCGGCCGGTGCGCCGACCCCGATGCCGTACGCCGCCAGGGCGGCGCGCTGGGCGGCGCCGACGGCAGCTCCCGGGTCCACGGGACGACCCTGCGCGAGCGACACGATCTCCAGAGTGCTGAACGCCCCGAGCATCTCCTCGAGGGTGACGGAGCCCAGGTGTCCCAGCCGGAAGATCTTGCCGGTCAGCTTGCCCTGACCGCCGGCCAGCACGACACCGCGGCGCTTGACCTCGCCGTTGAACGCCTTCCAGTCCAGGTCCGCTGGGACGTGCGCGGCCGTAACCGTCCGAGAAGCGTGGCGCTGGTCCGCGAACAGCTCGAAGCCCAGGGCGGTCAGGCCGGCCCGAGCGGCGGCGGCGCACGCGTCGTGACGGGCGAAGATGGCCGCTGCGCCCTCCTCGTTCATGAGGCGCAGCCCCTCGTCGACCTGGTAGACCACGGCGATCGCGGGCGTGAATGGCGTCTGGCCGTTGACGGCCGCGTCCCGGTGGGCTCGGAGGTCCAGGTAGAAGCGGGGCATCGTGGCTGTCTCCATCGCCGCCCAGGCGCGCGGTGAGGCGGCGATCATGGCCAGCCCGGGGGCGGCCATCCACGCCTTCTGGGAACCGGTCACGACAAGGTCCACGCCCCACGCGTCCATCTCGAACGGCACCGCGCCCAGCCCGGACACGCTATCGACCAGGATAAGCGCGTCCGGCGCCTCGGCCCGGGCCGCGGCCGCTAGTTCGGCGACCGGGTTCATGACTCCGGTCGACGTCTCGTTGTGGGTGAGCAGGACCGCCTTGACCCCGGGCATGGCCCGCAGCTTCTCCCGAACCTCGTCCGCGGCGGCCGCGTACCCCCACTCAGCGTCGAGCTTCGTCACGTCGGCGCCGTAGATGCCGGCGATCTTCGCGAACCGATCGCCGAACGAGCCGATGCTGACGCCCAGGACCTGGTCGCCGGGCGAGAGCGTATTGACGATCGCCGCCTCGAGCCCGCCTGAGCCGGCGGTCGAGATCATGGCCACGTCGCCCGTCGTTCCGAAGTACGGCTTCATGCCGCCCAGGATCCGCTCGAGCATCGCGGCGAACTCCGGGCCGCGGTGGTTGATCATCTGGCGCCCGCCGGCGACCCGCACGCTCGGCGGCAGGGCGGTCGGGCCGGGGATGCGCAGGTTGGGCTCGAAGCGGTCCACGGGAGGCACTCCTGGGGAGGTGGGCGAGGTTGGATGACGGCCGGGGGATGGTGCCACGGGTTGACGCCTGCCATCCACCATGGCATATATGTGGTCCTATGCATGCCCGGACGACCATCCTCATGGACCCCGATCTGCTCGACCGGCTCGGTCGCTACGCGAACCGCGGTCGGACAACCAAGACGGCCGTCATCACCGCGGCCGTCGAGGCTTACCTCGCGGAGCACGACCGGGCGCAGGAGCTGGCGTTCGTCGGGGTGGGGGAGAGCACCCATGGCCGCCTGTCGCTTGACGGCCGGCGGATCACGCGACGTGAGGCCGGGCGGCGTCCCGGCGCTCGTTGAGGATCGTCGTCAGACCGTGGCGATCCTGCTGGACGGCTCCATCATCCTGGCCGCGGCCGATCGGGCGGACCTCAATCACGACGCGGCCGTCGCCTGGTTCGCGCGGGTCGGCGAACCGCTGCTGATGGGTGCCCTGACCCTCGGCGAGCTCGATGTCCTGCTCCAGCGCGAGCTTGGGGTCGCCGCTACGCATGCCGTCCTGCACTCGATCGCCGACGGGGCGATCAAGGTCGTGGCGCCGATCCAGGCGGACCTCGCGCGAGCCGGGACGCTGTTGACGGAGGCGGCCGAGCACGCTCCCCGCCTGGCCGATGCGCTGTTGGTCGCCACGGCTGAGCGGCTGGGCGTTCGGCGGGTGGCCACCTTCGACCGGCGGCCCATCGCGATCTTCCGGCCGCGCCACGTCCGGGCGCTGGACCTGGAGCCGTGAATCGGCGATCACCTGTATCGTCGGCAGACGGCCGTCGCGAACGTCGACGCGTCGCAGGGAGCCCCGCTCAGGCGTCATGACCCCGTGACCGAACCATTCGCCCACCGCGTGCTCGACGATTGGCAGCCCCCCGACCTTGGTCAGGGCCGGCGTCGGCGGGTGGTCGTCGGCGTGGTGCTCGTCGTCCTGCTAGGCCTCTCGCTCGGCGTGGCGGCCATCGCCACCGACACCCTCGGCGTCGGTCAGCGCTGGGAGTCCGTCCTCGCCCGGGTCGACCGATTCCTCGCCGGGCCGGTGCCTGATCGCCCGACCCCGGGCACCGTCCGAGTGACCGATCCGCCAGCGACAGAACCGCCGCCGACGCCGGCTCCATCAACGGGCAGCCCGGACCCTGGCGCCACGCCAGCCCCTACGCCCGAGCCTACGCCGGCCCCTGTGCGCGAAGCGGTCGACATCCGGGTCACGGACGATCCCGACGCCGTCTTTGCCACCCAATTGCACAAGGATTGGTGCACACCGGCGGGTCTCCAGATGGTCCTCGCCCTGCACGGCGTGGTGGACACGTCGAAGGATGTGCAGAACGACATCGCCAGCCGGGTCGGCGAGTGGGAGGCCGTCAGCGACAGTCGTAACGGCAAATGGGGTCCGGCCGCCATGGTGCTGGCCCTCGATGCCTACGGGGCCCCGGGCTACGAGGTGCGCGCGTTCGAAACGCGCCAGGGCGCCCTGCGCGATTCGGCGCGGGCCATCCAGGCGACCGGCGCACCGGTCATCCTGCTCACCTGGCGCGGCGCGCACACCTGGGTGATGACCGGCTTCCGGGCCGACGCGGACCCCACGATCTTCCGCGACGCGCACATCGAGGGGACCTACATCCTGGACCCGTGGTATCCGCGGATCTCGTCGCTCTGGGGTCCTTCTGATCCGGCCGGAGCATTCCAGAACGAGGCCGAGATGGAGCGCAACTTCCTCAAGTGGCAGCGACCGGAGGGGCGCTACCCCGAGCGCGACGGGCTATACATCACCGTCGCACCGACGATCGCGATCACGCCGCCGGGCTGACCCCGCCAGGCGGCGCTCCCGCCGGCATGCGCCGGATCCGAGTGGCCAGGACCGCGATGAGGGCGGCGCAACGGACGGCGCTCCCGAGCGTGAACCCGAGCGGGATGGCGATGATTCCCACGCCGGGTGCCAGCAGCTGCGCCGCGACGATGGTGACTACGAACCCGAGGATCGACGCCCCGACCTGCCATAGCGTGTGGTGCGTGGCGTAGATGGCTCGACTCAGGAGATGGCCCAGGCTCTCGAAGGGCACCGACAGGGCGAACACGGCCAGCACCTGGGCGGTGCGCGCCACGTCGTCCGGTCCGAAGGCGCCGCCGCCGAGCAGCAGTTCGATGCCGAACGGGGCGAGGACGATGAGCCCGACCGCCGCTCCCGTCGTGAGCAGGCCGATGGTCAGCGCGTGGCGGATGACCATGGTGCGGAACCCGCTTCGATCGTGCGCGGCGTAGCGGGCCGCCAGGGTCGGGAAGACCGCCAGCGCGAAGGTCACCCCGACCAGGCTGACCGGCAGGCTCTGGAAGTTGCGTGCCTGGTCGATGACGGTCACGCCACCGACCGCGATCGTCGAGGCCAGGTTGGTGAACACGATGAAGGTGAGCGGATCGAGCGGGCCGCTACCGAATTTGGGCACCAGTAACCGGAAGAACTCGCGGATGGCCGGGGTGCGCAGGTGTAGCCGCGGGCGGGGCCGGTAGGTCGTGCGCGAGATCCCGGCCAGCCGGATGCCCAGGTGCAGGGACGCCCCCAGCACGGCCCCGATGGCCGGCGCGAAGATGCCGATCGAGTCGACCAGCGCGAGCGTTCCGATGACGATGCCCAGGTTGTAGAGCAGGGGAGCGGCGCCATAGAAGAAGAACCGGCGCTCCGCGACCAGGACCTCGCCGAGGGCCATGGAGCCCGCGAACAGCACCTGCGTCACGCACATGATCCGGAACAGGTCCGTGTACAGCGCCCGCGTCGCCGGGTCGAAGCCTGACGCCGCCACGTCCACGGTCAGCGGCGCGACGATGAACAGGAACACGGAAACGAGGCCCATGACCAGCACGGCCAGGGTCAGGATCGACTGCGCGAAGGCGTGGGCGGCGACCTCGCCGGCGTCCCGCTTGAGGGACGAGAAGATCGGGATGAACGGCGCGGCCAGGCCGCTCGCGACGATGACGCTGAACAGCAGCTCAGGGATGAGGAAGGCCGCCTTGTACGCGTCCAGCTCGTCGCCGGCGCCGAACGACCGGCTGAGCGTCCTTTCGCGCACGAGGCCAAGGCCGTAGCCGAGGAACGTCAGCACGGACAGGACGAGGGCGCCCCGTGGGACGACTCGATCGAAGATGGCGCGCGGCGAGGCACGTCGACGGTCCGGTGACTGCGAGCCGCTCATGCCGTCCTCCCCGCACTACCATTTCGGCCATGCCAGCTCTGCGCGACGGTCGCCTGGA
The DNA here is from genome assembly GCA_051306295.1 of Candidatus Limnocylindrales bacterium. Taxonomy (GTDB): domain Bacteria; phylum Chloroflexota; class Limnocylindria; order Limnocylindrales; family CSP1-4; genus SPCO01. Next base: position 6,905 of record JBPPMZ010000138.1, on the reverse strand, counting down.
CCGCTCCGAGTACATCTCGACTTCGACGAGCGCTTCAAGGGCGTCGAGCTCGACCGATCACGCTGGTTCCCATGGTATCTGCCGCAGTGGAGCTCCCGGGCACGGACCGCGGCCCGCTACTCGATCGCCGACGGGATGCTGCGCCTGCGCATCGACGCCGACACGCCCGAGTGGTCGCCCGTGGCCCTCGCCCGGGGCTGCCGTAAGTCGCAGGCTAGTTCAGCCGCGTATCTTGTACTGGTGCAGGAACAGCCGATACGCAGACTTCGCGTGACGGGTGAGGTTGAGCACCTCATCAAGATCGGCACGGACCTGCAGCGATTCGCCACGGCGGCCGGTATCCACAACGTGATGACCGACAACGGGTATCAGGAGCTGATCCTGTTGACGATGTTCGGACTCCGGAAGCTTCGTCGCGAGGGCAACGACGCGGTGGATGACGAAGGTCGTGAGTACGAGCTGAAAACGGTGGGTCGAACCAGCTCGGATGGGCGACGCAAGTCGAGTCTATCCGTCACGACCGAGCACACCATGACGTTGGCGAACATCGAACGGTACCGAGCTGCCCACCTCTGGATCATCGCGATCTTCGATCAGTCGCTGCCGGAGGTCATCTACGAGATCACGCCCGCTGCGCTTGAGCCGTACTTTTCGGCGTGGGCGACCCGCCTCGACGAGCGAGATGGAGACTGGCGGCTCGTCCGCGATCACCTGAACAACCCAAAGATCCCGATCTGGTTCGTCGAGCGACACGGCGTCAGGGTCTGGCCCCCGGAGACTGCGAACCTAGGAGCCGACAGCCAGAGGTAGCTGCTCTGGTCGCGCACCGAAGGCCACCGGCTCGCCAGCCAGGATCCGCTGGCGCACACTCGTGGCGTCCTCCATCCGATCGAGGAACCGGAAAGCCGACGTTGCGACGTACTCCAGATCGAGTTCGCAACTCGCCCACCGCCTGCCCAACCGATCTGCGACCGAGCCCGTCGTGTTCGAGCCGGCGAAGAAGTCCACGACCATATCGCCCGGGTCCGTGAGGAATTTGACAAAGAACTCCGGGAGCCCGGCGGGGAATCTCGCTGGATGAGCCGGGACCGCCGCAGCCTTGCAGGCGCGAAGATAGGCGCTGTTGGACTCCGTATTGGGAATCGTCAACAGGTGTCCGGGGAGGGCACCCCCGTTGTCATGGAATTTCCCGCTGATGTCGTGCTGACTCGGCCGTAACTTTGGGGTGTAGTAGGCGGATGGATCCCGTAGGAGCTTCTTCATCCGCTCGCTGTACGGCTGCAGGACATTGGTCGTGTCCGCCTTGGGCCACTCCGTCTTGGAGAGCCACCAGACGGTATTCACCGGATCCTTGAGCCTGATCTTGCGCTTGTTGACCCATTCGATGGGGGTCGGGAGCTTTCCCGGGTTCGCCCAGTACGTTTCCTGCGCCAGGAAGTACCCGAGATCATCCACCGCTCGCAGCAGGAATCGCCATTGGACGAGCGTTCGCGTGGGGGTACCTCGCTGGTAGGCCCCGCCGAGGTCGATCACGAACGATCCGGTTTCGGCGAGCTTCGGCCGGAGCGCTTCGGCGAAGCCGAGCAGCCAATCGACGTAGGCGTCCTCAACCTTGTTGCCGTACGCCTTCTGACGGAGCAGGGCAAACGGGGGAGACGTCATCGCAAGGTCGATCGACGCATCGCCTAGCGTCGGAAGCCACTCGAGACTGTCCGCACAGTGGGCGGCTCCAAGCTCTGTTGTGTACGCGGCCTTCATGTCGGACATGGTAGAGGCGGCGCGGGCATCGCGATTCCTTCCCGCGGTGTTTGGTTCGCAAGTATAGAACATGTGTTCGACGCTGCACTAGCGCGGCGGACCAAGAAGTGCAACCCATCTGAGAGATCCCTGTAGTCGCGGGCTGCACCGCTGTGGGCACGCCTGTGCTGCAGTGGGGCGATGGACGGACGACTGATCGGGGGTCGCTATCGCCTGCTCGAGCCGCGCGGCATGGGCGGGACGGCCGCCGTGTGGCGCGCGACGGACGAACGGACGGGCCGACCGGTCGCCGTCAAGCTGCTGCATCCGCATCTGGCCGCTGATCAGGCGGCGCGGGAGCGACTCCAGCGCGAGGCCTTGGCGATGGGTGGCATCGACCATCCGCACGTCGTGGCCGTGCGCGATCTCATCCTCGATGACGATCGCCCGGCCCTGATCATGGACTTCATCGAGGGACAGTCGCTGGCCGAGGCCATCGCGACGACCGGCGCCGTCCCCGAGGCCGATGCGCTACGGATCGCCTCCGAAGCGGCCGACGGGCTGGCCGCGGTCCATGCCGCGGGCCTGGTCCATCGCGACCTCAAGCCCGCCAACATCCTGCTCGGCAAGGACGGGCGCGCGCGCGTCACCGATCTCGGCATCGCGGCCAGCGCCGACCCTGGCGAAGCCGCCCTGACCGCGACCGACGGCGTGGCCGGTACGCTGCGCTATCTCGCGCCCGAGCGACTCCTCGGCGAACCGGCGACCCCGGCGACGGACGTGTGGGGGCTCGGTGTCGTCCTGGTCGAGATGCTGACCGGTGTCGCGGCCTTCCCGGCGACCTCGATCCAGGCGCGAGTCGGCGCCGCCGGGCAGGGTGTCGTGCGGCCGGATGGGGTCGGCGATCCGGTCTGGGCGGTCATCGAGCGGGCCACGGCCGACGATCCCACCACTCGATACGCCACGGCGGAGGCGCTGGCAGCCGACCTGCGCCGGCTCGCACCCGTGCCGGCGGTCGCCGCGGCCGCGAGCGACGTGGATCCGTGGGCGGACACGGCGGTCATCGCGCTCCCGGTGGCGGCCGCGCCGCCGGACCTCGCGACGGCCGCGCCGATCCCGGCGATGGCGCCAGCCTCGCCGCCGGTGGGCGGACCCTCGGCCACCCACGGGGAATCCGCACGACGCCGTCGAATGCCGCTGATCCCCCTCGCCGGCGCCGCGGTGCTGGTCCTGGTCTTCGCGGTCGCGGCGCTCGGCGGGTCCGGAGCGGACGCACCAGGCGGGTCAGGGGGTCCGGCCGGCGGTGCGAGCGCGCCGGCCGTGCCAAACGCCGTGGTCACCGCCGCGCCGTCGCCTTCCGCGCCGGCCGATGAAGATGACGCTGCCCCGAGCGACGATGACAAGCCCGGCAAGGGCAACGGCCGAGGTAACGGCAAGGGCAAGGACGACTAGCCGACCGGTGACAACCCGTCTGGCGGTGGACGTCGCGCTCAGCCTTCGCCGGCCGACGGCAGGAAGATGCGCCTGAGCAGCTCCACGTACCAGTCCTCGAAGGCTTCGTGCGTCCAGCCCCGTGACCCGGTGAGCGTCCGGTAGACCTCCGGGCTGCCCAGGGCGAAGAGCGTGTCGGCGGCCGCGTCGTCGACGGCCTGCGGTGCCAGGGCCAGCCGCAAGAGGACTCCCTGTCCGACCCTGCGCTCCTCACGGGTCCGTTCAGCCAGCGCCGCCGCCTCGCCGTCCACAAGCGCCGCTCGGTCCAGGACGGCGTCGATGTCGGCCCTCCGGCGCAGGATCCTGGCGCCTTCTCGCGCCAGGATGACCAGCCGCTCATTCGGCTCGGGGCTCGCGCGCATCGCCGCCACCCAAGGTCGGTCGGCGATCGCGACCGGTTCCTCATCGCCGGCGATGGCCCGGTCGAGGACGGCGGCGATGAGCCCGCGTCGGTTGCGGACAGCGGCATAGACGGTCTTTGGCGACACCTGCGACCGCCTGGCGATGGCCTCCATCGTCGTCGACACATAGCCTCGTTCCAGAAACAGTTCGAGCGCCGCGTCGAGGATCGCGGTGCGGGTCGCCGCTGCCGCAGCGGAGCGTCGCGGCGATGCATATCGACGACGGATACGCGCGGGACTTGACATGTCTGCTACGGTAGCATCCTATCCGATAGAAGGTGACTCACCTGATAGCGGACCATCGGCAGGAGGCACATGGCATGGTCATCGTTCGCATCGCCCATCCGGTCAACGACTTCACGACCTGGAAGGAGGCCTTCGATCGCGACCCGGTCGGCCGGCAGCGCGGTGGGGTCCGCCGCTATCGGATCGTGCGCGCCATCGATGAGCCGGACAGCGTGAGCATCGATCTCGAGTTCGACGACATCCCGACGGCCACGCGATTCCGAGACGGGCTCGTCCAGTTGTGGGGGAGCGGCGCCGCCCAGGCGCTCGGCATCGGCCAACCGCGGGCGACCCTCCTCGAGGAGGCCGAGACAGTCGCACTTTGAGGCGGGAGGGCGACGTCCCGGTGCCGGTGCTCATCGGCGAGCGGTCGTGACGCCGATGGTTGGCTCGGGGCCCAAGACGCGGGAGCTGCCGCCTAGCCTGAGGCATCGTCCTTCTGCGTCGCCGCGAGCTTCTTGCGGTTCGTTTCGCGCACCTTCTGCAGGCCGTCGCCGGCGTGGGGCGTCGACTCGGGCTTCGGGTTGGCGTCGCGCTTCGGACGCCCTGCGGCGCGGAGCTCGGCGCGGGCGGCCATCCGATTGGCGATCGTGCCCTCGTAGCCCTGGTCGGTCGGCAGGTAGTAGCGCCGATCCTTGAGCTCTTCGGGCAGGTATTGCTGCGCGACATCGGCCCCTTCGAAATCGTGCGGATAGCGATAGCCCACGCCGATGCCGTGCTGCTTCATGCCGCGGTGGGCCGCGTTGCGCAGGTGGAGCGGCACGGGCAGCGAGCCGTGTGCCTCGACGTCCGAGACGGCCGCGAAGAACGCCGACCCCGAGCGGTTCGACTTCGGCGCGGTAGCGAGGTAGGTCGTCGCCTGGGCGAGCGCGTACTGCGCCTCGGGCAACCCGATGTGGTCGAGCGCCTGGCTGGCCGCCACCGCGACCTGGAGGGCCCGCGGATCCGCGTTCCCGACATCCTCCGACGCACTGACGATCAGCCGCCGGGCGATGAACCGCGGGTCCTCACCGGCCGCGATCATCGCCGCCAGCCAGTAGAGCGCCGCGTCGGGATCGTTGCCGCGCAGGCTCTTGATGAACGCAGACGCGGTGTCGTAATGGCCGTCACCGGCCCGGTCGTAGGCGAGGACCCGCTGCTGGGCCGCCGCTTCGACATCCTCGAGGCGCGGGCTGACGCGTCCGTCGGCATCGCGGATCTCCTCGGCCTCGGCGATGGCAACGGCGCCTTCCAGGACGTTGAGGGCGCTCCGGGCGTCGCCCCCGGCCAGCCCGACGAGGTGGTCGAAGGCCGCGGCATCCAGGGTCACGCCGCCCGCTGGTCCGAGCGAGCCGGCGAGTCCGTGCTCGACATCGTCCACGGCGCGGCGGATGACGGTCGCCACGTCCTCATCGCTGAGCGGCTCCAGGCGCCACACGCGCATCCGCGAGAGCAGCGCGGCGTTGACCTCGAAGTACGGGTTCTCCGTGGTCGCGCCGACCAGCGTGATCGTGCCGTCCTCGACCTGGGGCAGCAGGGCATCCTGCTGGGCCTTGTTGAAGCGATGGATCTCGTCGAGGAACAGGACGGTCCGGGTGCCATGCAGGGCCAGGCGTTCCTGGGCCTCGGCGATGGTCGACCGGACGTCGGCGACCCCGGCATTCACGGCACTCAGCGTGGAGAAGTGGGCCCCGATCTCGCCGGCGAGCAGGCGCGCGAGACTGGTCTTGCCGGTGCCCGGCGGCCCCCACAGCAGGAGGCTGGCGAGGTGGCCCCGCGCGATACCCCGGCGGAGCGGGCCGCGCTCGCCGACGAGGTGGGTCTGGCCGACGAACGTCGCCAGGCTGGCTGGGCGCATCCGGGCGGCCAGCGGCTGGCGTTCGGGTGGAGGCTGGAAGAGCGCCTCGGGGCGCGCACCGATCGGACGTCGGGGGGACGGCATCGGGCCGAGGTCAGAAGGGGCCGATCCCCGTGGCCTGGACGACCGCCCACAGGGCGATGAGCAGGACGATCAACGAGCCCCCGACGATCGACAGGCGCCGGACATCGCGGGCGACGTAGGCGTATTCCTGGGCACCCTGGACGGCCAGCGAGCCGCGCGCGACGGCGGGTTCGGCCGCAGGCCGACGGGAACGGTCGCGGCTGCGTCGCGAGGTCTCCTCGGCGACCTTCTCCTCGGCCAGGATCTTGGCCTCGAGTTCGGCGGCGCGCGCCTCTTCCTCGGCGGTCAGCGTCGCCGGGCGCGGCGTGCTGGCGGGCCGGGTGCGCGGTGCCCGCTGACCGGGTCGCGAGGTGGTGCCGCGAGCGCGCTTGGCCATGATTCGGAGGCCTCCAGGGTCGGGTCGGGGCGTGGAGCATCGGGTCGTCGATCGACGGTCCCGCCAGCGGCAGAGGATAGCACCACGGTCGCGACGGTCGAGGCAAGGGCGATCCCAGGGTGATCGGCCCCTGCTAGCATTCCGGCCCACCCCTGCAGGAGGCTACCGCCATCGACCTTGACGCCGCCATCGGTCCGTTGCTCAGCCCGATCGTCGTCGTGCTCGTGCTCGTGGTCGTCGCGCTGCTCGTCGTCGTGGCGGTGCTGGCTCGGCGGATCTCGACGCTCGACCGTCGCTTCCGCGGGATGACCCGCGGCGCGGAGGGCCGCAGTCTGGAGGCCGTCCTGGACGTCCATCTCGACAAGGTCTACGCCGTTGCCCGCGAGGTCGAGGAACTCGCCGGGCGGACGACGGCCCTGGAAGTCGCCGGTCGGAAGATGTTCAGTCGGGTCGGCCTCGTGCGCTACAACCCGTTCGAGGAGACCGGCGGTAACCAGAGCTTCGCGCTGGCCCTCCTGGATGCCGGAGGGGACGGCTGGGTGCTCTCCAGCCTGCACGCGCGTTCCGGGACCCGGGTCTACGCCAAGGCCATCGCCGCCGGTCGATCCGACACCGCGCTCTCGGAGGAAGAGGCGGCCGCGATCCGCCAGGCAACGGCCTGACAGCCTATGTGTCACAGGGGTGGGCGAAGGTT
>JBPPMZ010000137.1:0-4336 GCA_051306295.1 Candidatus Limnocylindrales bacterium | reverse complement strand
GCTCTCTGGCCCACCGTCGGCGCCTCATCGACCCTATCGGGACCTCCGTGGGTCGTCGCTCACCCGTCGAACCCTGCGAATGGGCCGTATCGGGCCGTCAGGCGGGGATGTTCGGTGGATCCGGGCTTATCACTCGAGCGGCTCACCGACTGGGCCGCTCCTGCGGGCTTCGAGTTCAGGACTGAACCGCCTGTTCGACCAACGAGCATTGAAATCGCAGCGTTCCTTCCAGAGGTCGTGCGCACGACCTTCGCCGGCGGGCTGGCTGAGATCGTGTCGACCCTGTCGACGTCGGGGGACTTCCACCGGACGGCCAGCATCACCCGCGGCTCGAAGCTCCGAATCACGATCGAGGAACCTCTTGTTTTCGCCGAGTGGCTTGAACGATTTCTCGGTCCGGTGGAGCGTCTGATGTCACTCGCGACGTGCCGCCCGATCACCATCGAGCAGTGGTTGTTGGTCGATCCGGCGTCCACGGACGAAGTTGAAGTCGTCTGGCCGCATGCGGCGCACGAAGAGGACCAAGATCGACGTCTTCTGCCCGATGAGGTCCTGTTCTGGGCGAGCTCCATCTTTCAGGAGGCGTCGCCCCGCCTTGATGCCTGGCTGAACCTGACCGTTCCGTTCCGACCGGTGCTAGACATGTTCTTCGCGACGCGGCGCGCCACACCGATGTTTGAGGAGGATCGATTTCAGAACCTGGTCCAGGCCCTCGAGGCCTACCACCGCCGGGCGGCCGGAGCGCGGCCCGACGCGGAGGAGCATGCGAGACGGACGGCCATTGTGTTGGATGCTGTTCCGGAGTCTGAGCGCGAATGGCTCGAGGAGATCCTTTCGATCAGCAAGGAGTACCGGCTGAGTGACCGGATCGAACAGGTCGTCGACCGGCATCCCTGGCTCGTCGGCGACGTCGTGCCGCGCAAAGTTCGAAAGTGGGCATGGCGTGTCGCTGCCGCTCGGAATCTGCGCGCGCACCAGGACCCAGACGCTCCGCCGATCGGCACGACTGGTGACGAGCTAGTCGGCTTCGTACAACGTCTCAACGTGCTTCTCGAGGCTTCACTCCTCGCCGAGCTTCGATTCGAAGAAGCGGACATCGAGGAGATGATCAAGAGGGCGAGTTCGGCCTATCGAATCCTGAAGCTCAACCCTCGGCTTTGAACGGTACGCCCTTCTGCAGTTCGCTACTGCTGGAGCGCCTAGCCAACCAGCTCCGCCAAAGCCCTTGGGCCTTGGCACAACGACGTGCGATAGGTACGCTGTGTTCGTTCATCTCGAACGCCAGTTCGGTTTGCGTAGAGTTCGCTGCGCGCGCCGTGCGGTTCCCAAGCAGAAGGTCGCGAGTTCGAACCTCGTCTCCCGCTCCACCCTCAGCCCACGATCGGAAGCGGTTCCATGCCGGCCAGCGGTCCGTCCGGCCGTGGCATGGCGAGGTCCGGTTCCGGGCCGCGGTCGGCATCCTGAGCGGCCTGGGCGGCCTCCAGGCTGGTGACGAGCGCCGGGACTCCGGACCGGAGCGCCTCCCCGTAGGCTGGGCCGATGTGCTCCATCAGCGCCCGCTCGCGCTTCGACTTCGGGGCACCGAATCGGAAGTGGACGGTCGTACCGGTCCGGGTCGGCTCCAATTCGATCGTGTGGAGCACCTTCACCGGCCCGCTCGGTGTGTCCAGGATCGTCCGATCGGTGACGTAGTCGTACGGCCGCCAGTCCAGGATCTCCTCGACGACCGAGTCCTCGCCATGCATGCAGTGGTTCGAGGAGCCCGGCCCGCGCCGGCCGCCCGTCGCCCCCTTGATGGCGACCTCCGTCACCCATGGTTGCCACGCCATCCGCTGGCCGGGTTCGGTCAAGAACGCCCAGGCGACCTGCGGCGGGACCGTCGTCGGCACGGACAGGTTCAGGATGGCGTCCTCCGCGGATACCCGCACGCGCGCCCGAGCCTCCTCCGTCTGCCAGCGCTGCTCGAGGTCGTGGACCCATACGGGCACGTCACCGATGCGCTCATACGTCTCGGTGTGACCGCGCATGCCCAACGCCGCCGGCTCCAGGTCGGAGGCGTCGATGCTGGCTGGCGCCGAGCAGGGCCACGACTTCACCGGGCCGGACGGCCAGGGTCACGTCCCGGAGGACGACGAGGGGCGCGGTCGCCGGGCGGGTGAAGACCCGGCCCACGCCGCTGAAGGTCACACCGTGGTGGTCGTCGGTGGGGATGCGGATGGATGCCGGCGCGATGGTCGCCGGCGGGGATCGATCAGGCGAGATGTCGATGGTCATGTCGGTCCTTCTCGTCGGTCGGTGGTTCGGAGGTCAGCGGTGGTGGTCGGGTCCCGTCGCGAGGGCGAAGTCGGCGGCTGGCCTTGCGATCGATGGACACAGAAAAGCCGCAGTCCTTCGTCGGACTGCGGCCCTGGGACCGGCGTGGATCCCGTCGTCATCGATGTCGATGTCGCGCGACCTCAGCGCCCTGTGTCCCCCTCAAGGGGCCGCCAGGGCATACACATCTCGCTGGATCGCTGCACGGTGGTCACGGGCGACACACTACCCAGCTCGACGCACAATGTCTACTACTCTGGTCGGACTTACAAGAGATGTAACCGAATCGCAGCCTTCGAACTCCTGCGGCCGACAGTCACGCGATTGGGGCCGCATGGCACATCCCGCCTCTTGCGTCCCGGGCCGATGCTCCGGTCATGCAGGTCCTGCTCATCCTCAACGACCCTCCGTACGGCACGGAGCGTTCGTACAACGGGCTGCGCCTCGCCCTCGCCCTGGCCAGGGAGTCGACCATCCGTATCCGGGTCTTCCTGATGGCCGATGCCGTTGCATGCGCGAAGCTCGGCCAGACGACCCCAGAGGGCTACTACAACCTCGGCCGGATGCTCAAGGGCCTCACGGCCAAGGGTGTCGAGATCGGGGCGTGCGGATCGTGCATGGACGCGCGAGGCTTCACTGACACGGACCTGGCCGAAGGGGTATGCCGCTCGTCCATGGCGCAGCTGGCCAGCTGGACGCTGGAGGCGGACAAGGTCATCTCGTTCTGACAGGGCGTGATCGGCGTGCGTACCATCGCGGGGTGCGCGCCTCGGTCGGACAGTGGTTGGGATGGCTCTCGGCCATCGGCGTGGCCGCGGATGACACCGACGATGTCCGTCTCCAGAAGGTCACGCTGACCCTGTCGGCCTTGGTCGTGACCGGTCTAGCCGTCATCTGGGTCGCGACGTACCTGGTGCTCGACCGCCCGGTCTCAGCCGCGATCCCGGCGGCCTATCAGCTGGCTTCTCTCGTCGCGCTCGTGGCGTTCGCCCGGACCAAGGCCTACCGGCCCTTCCGGTTCGGCCAGATCGTCCTCATCTTCGTCCTGCCCTTCCTGCTGCAGTGGAGCCTCGGTGGGTACATCGCCTCGAGCGCCATCAGCCTGTGGGCGCTGGTCGGCGTGTTCGGGGCCTTGTTCTTCTACAGCGCCCGGGGAGCGGTGCCATGGTTCGTTCTCTTCATCGCGCTCACGACCGTGTCGGGCCTGCTCGACGCCCGCTTCGCGGAGACAGCGGCGCCGATTCCCACCGGCGTCCAGACCGCGTTCTTCGTCCTGAACATCCTTGGCGTGTCGGTGACCGCCTACCTGCTGTTGCAGTACGCCGTCCGCGCGCGCGACCAGGCCCTTGCCCGATCCGACGGCCTGCTGCTCAACGTCCTGCCGCGCTCGATCGCGGACCGGCTGAAGCGCGATCCGGGCGTCATCGCCGAGCGCTTCGAGGATGTGAGCGTCCTGTTCGCTGACGTGGCCGACTTCACGCCGTTCGCAGAGCGAACGAGCCCGGAGCGCGTGGTCGGCGTCCTCGACGAGATCTTCAGCGCGTTCGACGGCCTGACCGAGCGCCACGGCCTCGAGAAGATCAAGACCATCGGTGACGCCTACATGGTCGCCGGCGGATTGCCGGAACCGTGGCCTGACCACGCCGACGCGATCGTCGCCCTCGCCCTGGACATGCAGGCCGAGCTCTCGCGGATCTGCGACGCCCAGGGCCTGGGGCTGGCCATCCGCATCGGGATCGACTGCGGCCCGGTGGTCGCCGGGGTGATCGGCCGCCGCAAGTTCATCTACGACCTGTGGGGCGATACGGTCAACACGGCCAGCCGCATGGAGTCGCACGGCCTCCCCGGGCGGATCCACGTGACGGAAGCGGTCTACCGGCGCGTTGGGGAACGCGTCTCCTTCGAGCCGCGCGGCGAGATCGAGGTCAAGGGCAAGGGTCGGATCGCGACCTGGTTGGTCGCCACCGACCCGCGGCTGCCGACCCAGGAAATCGCCTGATGGCCCACGCACATGGCTCAGTGG
>JBPPMZ010000136.1:0-12747 GCA_051306295.1 Candidatus Limnocylindrales bacterium | reverse complement strand
CGTCTCCTGGGCGTGCATCCGAACACGGTGCGGGCCTGGAGCGACGCGGGCCGGCTGCGCTACTACCGGATCAATCCGCGCGGAGACCGGCGCTATCGGCTGGGCGACCTGCAGCGATTCCTGGCCGCGGCGGAACACGGATCCACCGACGGCGGCTGGGCGCTGGCGCGCCGCTCCCTCGATCCGGCGGTCGTGGCCCAGGCACTCGCGGCCGGATCGCCGACGGCGCCGGCGGAAGCTGGACCGCCCGCCGGCCTCGCTCCGTACGTCGCCGACGCGCCTCGGTCCGGCGCGGCCTCGGGCCGTCGACAAGGTGCTCTCCAGCTCCTCCACCTGATCGCCCGGCTCACGATGAGTCCCGCCGATCTCGACGACGACCTGGAGCGGGTCCTGCGGGCCATCCGCGAGGCAGGCGGTCATGACCTGGTGGCCATCTGGGAACTCCGCGGAGAGCGGCTGGCGCCTGTCGCCAGCGCCGCGACGCCGGACCTGATGCTCCCTCGCTGGCTGGAGCTGCCCCGGACGTTCGGTGTCCTGGGGCGGGCCCTGGATGTGGTCCCGCGACGATCCGCGGCTGTGCGCGATGACCGCGCCGTGGCGGTGGCCGTGATCGCCGAGGCTCGCGAGCAGATCACGGTCACCATGCTCCCCGGAGAGCGATCCGAGCTCGCGGTCGCCATCCCGGGCCGCGATGGACCGTGGGGCGTGCTTCTCATCGTCGCCGGGCCGGATGCCCTCGACTCGGAAGACCAGGACCTTGCCGCCATCGTGGCCGACGCCATCGGCCCGATCGTCAGCCTGGCGCGCCGCGAGGAGGAGGTGACCCACCTCATCCATCGCGCCGAGGCCCTGCGCCGCGTCGCCAGCGATATCGGTAGCCGCCTCGACCTGGATCGGATCCTGGCCGGCCTCGTGGACCACGCGATGGTCTTGTTCGAGGGCGATCGCGCGGCGGTGTTCCTGCGTCGCTCGGATGACCAGGATGTCGCCGAGGTGAGCCGCGGCCTCTCGCCGGGATACGTCGCTGCGATGCGTGCCATCCAGGTTCGGTCACTGCCAGCGGCGGCCATCGCCGCGCGACGCCCCCTGTTCGCGGTCGACTACCGCAACGACCCGCGTGGAGCGGGCGTGCGCGCTGCCGTCGTCCAGGAGGGCTACGACACCATCTGTTCGGCGCCGCTCATGGATGGCGCGGAGCTGTTGGGCATGCTCAACGTCTATCACGACCGACCCCACGCCTGGAGCTCCGACGAGCTCGAGACGATCGGGGCCCTGGCAACCCAGGCGAGCGTCGCGATCCGAGCCGCCCAGAACTTCGAGCAGATGGCCACCTGGACGGCCCAGCTCCAGTCCCTGCAACAGCTTGGCGCTCGCCTGAGCCACCTCTCCAGCGTGCGTGAGATCGGCATGGCCATCGCGACCGAGCTGCGCCAGATCATCGACTACCACAACGTCCGGGTCTACCGGGTCGTCGGCCAGGACCTGGTGCCTGTGGCCATGCAGGGCCAGGTCGGCGAGTACGTGGACGAGACACCCGACCAGCTGCGCGTCGCGGTCGGCCAGGGCATCACCGGCTGGGTGGCTGAGCACCGTATCGCCCAGAGCCTGCCCGATGCCGCCGCTGACCCGCGCGCCAGCACGATCGCCGGGACCGAGGAGGACCTCGACGAATCGATGCTCCTGGCACCTATGCTCTACGAAGAGGAGGTCCTTGGCGTGGTCGTGCTGTCCAAGCTCGGCCTGCACCAGTTCGCGGACGACGACTTGCGCCTGCTCGTCATCTATGCCAACTTCGCGGCCCAGGCCATGGCCAACGCCGACACGACGCAGCGCCTGCGCGAGCAGTCGGCCGCGCTGGAGCGCCAGGTGCGCAGCCAGCGCGAACTTCTGTCGATCACGGAGTCGATCCTGACCACGCTCGATGGCCGGGCCATCCTGGAAAGCATCACGGAGCGGCTCGGCGGCCTGATCGCCTGCGACAACATCGCCATCGAGGTCGTGGATCCGGCGACCGGCCTCCTCCGACCGCTGACCGCCCGCGGGATCCACGCCGCTCACTACCTGGAACCCTGGGAACCCGGCGAGACAGGCATCGCGACCTGGGTCGTGCAGCACAATGAGCCGGTCTACATCGCGGACGAGCAGCAGGACGTGCGGGTCAACCAGTTCCGCGAGGCGGATTCCCTGGACGGCAGCCTGATCGTCGTGCCGTTGCGTGGCCGTTCGGGCGCGATCGGCGTGCTGACCATCGAGCGGCTGGGCGTCGGGAACACGTTCGCTGACGATGAGTTCGACCTCGTGAAGCTGTTCGCGGCCCAGGTGTCCATCGCCCTCCAGAACGCGGAGGTCTTCCGGGCGGTGGAGATCCGCGCCCAGACGGATGACCTGACCGGCCTGCTCAACCACGGGACGTTCGTGGAGTACCTGGACCGGACCGTCCGCGATGGATCGCCGTTCGGCCTGATCATGCTCGACCTGGACGACTTCCGGGACGTCAACAACACCATGGGCCACCAGGCGGGCGACGTCTTCCTGAAGCGCATCGGAGCGGCCCTGATCCGGGCCGGACGGGACACGGACCAGGTCTTCCGCTACGGCGGCGACGAGTTCGCCTTCCTCCTCCCCCACACCGACCCGGACGGCGCGCTGCACGTGGCCGAGCGCGCCCGCGCGGCGGTCAAGAGCCTGGGCGGACCCGTCACCGCTTCGATCGGTGTGGCGACCTTCCCGACCGACGGCCAGACCACGGCACAGGTGCTGCTCGCCGCGGATCGGGCGTGCTTCGTGGCCAAGCGCAGCGGGCGCGATCGCGTGGCGACCGCGGCGGAGGGCCTCGCGCTGGCGGCCGAGTTCTCCCTCCAGGCACCGACCCCGGTCGACTCGGAGGCGCCCGGCGCGGATTGATCCGCTGCGAGCGTCACCGCCCGACCGGCGCGTGCGTCACGATGACGCGATGACCACCCGGACGACGCGCCTCTCCACCCTGCTCCTGGCGTGCTTGCTGGTGAGTGCCTGCGTTCCCGATCCGGTCGGTCGGCCGAGACCTGCGCCACTGACGCCGGGCCCGTCCCTTGCCCCGAGCGCGTCCGCTGTTCCGAGCGGGCCGACGCCCCGGCCCTCGTTCGTCCGACCGACCCCGCTGCCCAGCCCGACGTTCTTCGTCTACGTGGTCCGGTCCGGCGACAGCCTGTCGTCGATCGCGCGCTCGTATTCGACCACCCCGTTCAGCCTGGCGGTGTGGAATCGCGAGACCTACCCCTCGCTGGACCCGGAGTCGGAGGGCTACGACCCGAACCGCATCGTGGTCGGCTGGATGCTCCGGCTCATCCCCGACGCCGAGGTGAACGAGGAGGACCTGCTCGAACCGACGCCCGCGCCGTCGCCGTCGGGCGGTCCGGCCTCTCCGGGGGCGACGGCATCGCCGGTCACGGCTCCGCCGGCCAGCCCGGCCCCCTCGATCGGTGGCGCGAGCGTCGTCGTCCGCCATGGGGATCGGTCCGTCCGCACGGTCGCCCTGACGTTCGACATGGGCGGTCGGCTGGAGCCGGCGCTCGACATCGTGGACTGGCTCGTCGCCAACGACGTCCCGGCCACGATCTTCCCGACCGGCCGGACCGCCACCCAGACGAGCGAGGGGCAGGCCGTGATGGAGGCCATCGGCACGCACCGCGACCACTTCGATCTGGGTAACCATTCGTGGTCGCACCCGGACTTCCGCAACCTGGATGCGCCCGCGATCCGCGACCAGCTGGCCCGCACCGAAGCCGCCATCGTCGCCGCCATCAATGTCTCGACACGGCCCTGGTTCCGGCCACCGTTCGGTGGGCTCGACGACCAGATCCCGGCCGTCGTCGGAGCCGCCGGTTACGGCTACACGGTGATGTGGGATATCGACACGATCGACTGGCGACCCGTGGCCGACGGCGGACCGACCGCCCAGCAGATCGTCGACAAGGTCGTCAGCCGTGCCGACGGCGGCTCGATCGTGCTCATGCACCTGGGCGGGTTCAACACCCTGGAGGCCTTGCCGGGGATCGTCGCCGGCCTGCGGGCCAAGGGCCTGACGCCGGTCACCCTGGGCACGATGCTCGGCGGGTAGCTGCAGGCCGCGGCGCGCCCGGCCCTACAGCCGGCCGGCCTTGATGATGCGGTCCAGGAACTGGCGGGTCCGCGGCTCGGTCGGGTCGGAGAACAGGCGCTCCGGAGGCCCTTCCTCGCAGACCACGCCGGCATCAAGGAAGCACACCCGGTCGGCGATCTCCCGGGCAAAGCCCATCTCGTGGGTGGCGATGATCATCGTCATGCCACCGGCGGCCAGCTCGCGGATCACGTCCAGGACCTCCGCCACGAGCTCCGGGTCCAGGGCGCTCGTCACCTCGTCCAGCAGCAGCAGGTCGGGCCGCATGGCGAGCGCCCGGATGATGGCCACCCGCTGCTGCTGACCACCCGACAGCCGATCCGGAAACTCGAGTCGCTTGTCAGCGAGGCCGAAGCGGTCGAGCAGCCGGGTGGCCTCGGCTTCCGCATCAGCCCGGGAGACCTTGAGCACCCGGCGCGGCGCCAGGGTGATGTTGTCGAGCACGGACAGATGCGGGAACAGGTTGAACGCCTGGAACACGATCCCGATCCGTCTTCGGATGCGGTCCACGTCGACGTCGGGAGCGGTGATCTCGTCGCCCTCGATGACGATCCGGCCGGCGTCGATGGGCTCGATCAGGTTGATGCAGCGCAGGAGCGTCGATTTTCCCGAGCCGGACGCCCCGATGAGGCATACGACCTCGTGCTCGGCGACCGTCAGATCGATGCCGCGCAGGACCTCGAGTCGACCGAACGCCTTCTCCAGGCCCACGATCTCCAGGGCGGCGGTCATCGCAGGCCTCCAGCGGCGCGCACGCGCCGTTCCCGGGCGACCAGCCAGTCCACCAGCCGTGCCATCGGCACGGTGATGACGATGAACACGAGGGCGACCCCAACGTAGTACGAGAAGTTGAAGTTGGCCGACTGCTTGATCTGGGCCGTCCGGAAGATCTCGACGACACCGATGAACGACACCAGGACCGAGTCCTTCTGGAGGCCGATGAAGTCGTTGAGCAGCGGAGGGATCACGCGTCGGACCGCCTGGGGCAGGATGACGTGGCGAAGGGATTGGACGCGGCTCAGGCCCAGCGAGCGCGCCGCTGCATCCTGGCTGGGATGGACCGAATCGATGCCGGCGCGGTAGACCTCCGACACGTACGCCGAGTAGATCAGGGTCAGGGCCACGAGCGCCCAGAAGAACTGGTCGTTGGGGACGCCCTCCAGCCCGAGGGCCGGCACGCCGAACCCGAGCAGGAAGATCCAGACCACGCCCGGCACGGCTCGAAAGACGTCCGTGTAGACCGTGGCCATCAGCCGGAAGGGAAAGAAGACGGGTCCCGGGACGCTGCGCACGACCGCGACCACCAGGGCGATGACGAGGACCAGAGCTTCGGCGATCAGAAAGAGCCGGACGTTGGTGGAGAGGCCCTTGAGCAGGTCGGGCACCGACGCCGCGATCCGCTCCGTGTCGAAGAACGAGCGCTGGACGTCGGGCCAGTTCGGGGCATTGACCACCACCCAGCCGAGCCCACCGAACACGACCACGGCGCTGGCCAGAGCGATCGCGGTCGAGCGAACGGCGGCCCGCCGTTCTGCCGCGCGCCGAGCAGCACGAGACCCGCGATCCGGGCCGGACGACGGGGCCGTCACGGCGTCACGCGGGTCTCGATCATCCGTCACAGGCGGACGATAGCCGGTGCGATGGCTACGGGGTCAGCGCCGGCGCGCCCTGCCCGGTGATCCACTCGTCCGTGATTGCCGCGAGCGAGCCGTCAGCGGTGATCGCGGCGATGGCCTCGTTCACGCAGGCGGTCAACGGACTGCCCTTGTCGAGCACGACGCTGAAGTGCTCGACCTCCTGGCCGGCCGACGGCAGCGAGCCGACGATCTTGCCACCCTCGAGCTGGACGGCGGTGATGAAGAACGCGGTCGGCAGGTCGACGACGACGCCGTCGATCTGCTTGGCGGTGATGGCCTGGATCGCGGCGTCCAGGGTGTCGTAGACCGAGGCATCGACCGTCGGCACGATGACATCCGTGATGTACGTCAGGCTCGTCGTGCCGACCGGGGCACCAAGCTCGAAGTCCTTCAGGCCGGCGACGGTCGTGACGTTGGCGATCGGGTTGTCAGCGAGGCTGACGACAGACTGGACGAGGTCGAAGTACCCGTCGCTCAGGTCGACGGCCTGCGTGCGCTCCTCGGAGAAGGAGACCTGGGTGAGGTACAGGTCGAAGGCCTTGTCGCCGGGCTGGATCGCGTTGTTGAACGGGACCGGGATCCAGGTCACTTCGTCCTTGGTGAAGCCGAGCGACTCGGCGATCGCGTACGCCGTCGCGGCCTCGAAGCCCTGGCCGTTGTTCGGATCGCCGAACTCCCACGGCGCGGTCGCGGTCTCGCCGTCGCCCGGCCCCTGGTAGTAGGGCGGGAAGGCCGGGTTATCGGCACCGATGGTCAGCGTGCCGGGCGTGGTCAGCGCAAGGGTCTCCTTGGCACACGCGTCGGCGGTCGGACTCGGGGCGACGCTGGGCGCCTCGGTGGCGGCAGCGCTCGGCGCCTCGGTCGGAGCGGCTGCGCTTGGCGACGGGCTGGCGCCGCCGGAACACGCCGCGACCACGACGGCCAACAGGCCGATGGCCGGGAGGGTGACGGTTCTGCGCATGTGGGTCTCCTGGGGGTGGCGGGACGCGCGAGAGTGTACCCGTCGATGGCCTAGGTGTCAGGTATGAGATGGCGTCGCTCCGAAGACGCACCGAAGCGGCGCCGGGAGGAGGCACGGCGCCGCTTCGGTGGAGGTGATCGCTCGGGCGGGAGGAGGGAGACTCGCCGTCGCGATCGGGATGAGCAGTGATCAGTGGGGGCGGGGCGTCTCCCCGTCCGCTGGTCCGAATCGTCCGGTCCGGGCCATCTCCCGGAGGGAGAGCAGTTGGTTGACCTGGCGGAGCGACCAGTGGACATCCGCGATCGGGATGCCACACAGGAAGGCCGTCAGGTTGGCCGCCTCGTCAGGGGCAAGGCCCCGCATCAGCAGGCGGCGATAGGTGGATCGGGTGATGAGCTGATCCGTCGGGGCCGGGGTGGCCGCTGCCGTCCCCGACCGCGTCGCCTGGGACGTGGGTGCGGATCCAGCTTCGACCGCGGAGGCCACCACCGGGGCCGGGGCCGACGAGCCGCGGCGAGGTGACCCCGCGCGACCCCGTGACCCTCGCTGCGCCGGTCCGTCCATACGTCACGTGACCCTCGGATCATGTCGTACCACCGGTGCCGGTGGCGGTGCCGACCGGTCGGTCCGGTGCGGTACGGGCATGTTCGACGGGGCGGTCCCGGGTCGCGATGACCCGTCGGTCCCATCGCCCCCGGTACTTGCGGACGAGACCGCTGTCACGCATCGGTAGACTCGGCGACGTGCGTGTCCGTCGGTTCGAACTCCGCCTCATCGCCGTGGCCCTGCTGGCGGCCTGGACCCTGGCGGCCAGCCTCGTGCTTCTCGCCTACCGCCCGGGCGGTCCGCTCGACCTGGCGGTCGGGCTGACGATGGCCGCGCCGATCGGCATCGCCCTCTCGGCGGTGGTCTGGCCACCGATCGCTCGCGGGTCCGGCGCCTTCCCCCTGATGGTCGCGCTCGGGGTCGGCTCGCTGCTCGTCCTGCTGCCCTCGATCGGGGGTGTGCTGAACCAGCTTCTCGCGCTCGGGTCGCAGACGCTCCTGCCATCGCTGGAGGCCGCGTACCCGTGGTCGCTGGCTCTCGCCGGGACGAGCCTGTTCGCGGCCTTCGGTCTGGTGCGACGCCTGGACGGCGGGATGGCCGTACGCCGACGCCGCCTGATCGCGGGCCTGGCGGTGGGAGCCGGGATGACCGTGACGGCGGGCGCGCTCTTCGCGGGGGTGGCCGTCGGCAACGAGCTGGCCCTCCGCGACCGTCCGGCCGCGAACGCGTCAAGATTCGGGCCGACGGACCTTGACCGCGAGCCCATCGACTGCGCGGCCCCCATCCGTTCCGGTCGGGCCGCGCGCCTCGCGGGGCGCTACGTGGGCACGATCGATCGGCGTCCGATCGGATCGGTCGAGTTGTCGGGCATCCGCGCCGACGAGGACATGCGCTGGCTGGCCTACGTGGCCACGACCGCGGAGCTCGGGCAGTACGGGTCGGCACGCAGCGGCGAGCGGACCTGGGTGCGCACGCCGCAGGGTGGCTGGCAGACGGCCGAGCCCGGCGCCGTGGCCGCCGCCACCGTCGATCGGCAGGCGGTCGACATCGCCCTGACCGCCGGGAACCGGGCGGCGGCGGAGGACTACGGGATCGAGGTCATCGAGGGCGCCCGGGCGCGGCGTTGTCGGATCGGCGTCGACGGCACCACCTTCCGGACCGCCTTTCCCGAGGTGCGCTGGCTCGTCGGCTCGGCGGATCTGTCGCGCTGGCGCGGCCAGGTCGACTACTGGATCTTCCTCGACGGCGAGATCGGGCAGATCGCCGGGACGGCCAACGGCGAAGCGCACGCCATCAGCGTCGATGCGCTCCAGGCGACGCTCGAGGTGCGGCTGACCGCCACGGAGCGTGATCGCGACATCGTCGTCTATCCTCCGGCTCCATGACCTTCGACGACGAACGGCGCCCGACCGGGAAGCGTGACCGGCTGGCCCGGATGCTGCGAGTCGTGACCGTCCTGCGCGGCCACCCGGATGGCATCCGCCCCGCGGAGATCGCCCGACGGGTGGGCGTCGCCACCCGGACCGCCTATCGCGACCTGCGCGCCCTCGAGGAGGAGGTCGGGGTCGCGGTCTGGTCGGAGGACGGCCTGTGGGGCGTCGTGAGCGAGGAGTTCCTGCCGCCGCTCAAGCTGACCCTCGACGAGGCGATGGCCGTGGTCCTGTCCGCGCGCCTGATGGTCCGCTACGCCGACAAGTACGACCCCGACCTCGCGGCGGCATTCGAGAAACTGGAGGAGGTCCTGCCGCGGCCCCTCGCCGAGCACGTGGAGCGGACCCTGGATGTCCTCGCCCAGCACGGCCGGGATCCCGCGTTCAGCGAGCGGGTGCATCGGCTCACGCGAGCCTGGGCCGAGCGACGCGTCGTCGAATTCGACTACGAGCCCGCGCGCTACCTGCCCGAGTCGGCCGGGCGGCGAGCGATCGTGCGCCCGTACCTCATCGAGCCGTCGCTCCAGACCCACGCCCTGTACCTCATCGGCTGGGACGAGACGCGCGAGGCGCTGCGGACCTTCAAGATCGAACGGATCGGCGACGTCGCCGTGACCCCGCGGACCTTCGAGCCACCCGAGCCCGGAGCGTTGGAGGACGACCTGCGACGGGCCTGGGACATCATCGCCGACCAGGCGCCGACGGCCGTCGTCCTGCGCTTCGACCCTTCCGTCGCCAGTCGGGTGTCCGAGACGATCTGGCACCCGACCCAGCACCTGACGACCCAGCCCGATGGGTCCCTGGAGTTCCGGGCGACCGTCGCCGGGACCATCGAGATCCGGCTCTGGATCCTGTCCTGGGGCGATGCCGTGGAGGTCGTGGCCCCTGACGACCTGCGAAAAGACGTTGCCCAGACGCACCGTCGTGCGGCGGAGCGCTATACCGGTTAAGGGCGGTGCGGTGAAGTCTGGGGTAGGGTTGGGCGGACAACGACGTGACCCCCGACACGCCGAGGCCTCTATTGCCCAACCCGACGCGCCCCCGGCGCCCCAGCATGCCGGCCGCCCGCCGAGTCGCCCTCCTGGCGCTCTCCCTCATCGCCTTCGTGCTCGTGCCTGTGACTCCGGTCCGGGCCGCCGTCAGCGCGACGCAGGCGGAATCCATGCTCCTTGGCTGGATCAACGGCGCCCGCACGGAACGCGGCCTGGTGCCCCTGGTCCGGTGGTCGGCCTTGGCATCCGTCTCCGGCCTGCGGGCCAGTCGGATGGCCCAGACGAATACCCTGAGTCACACCGTCGCGGGCAGCCTCTCCGGCCAGCTTGCCGAGGCCCGGGTCCAGTGGTACGGCTACGGCGAGGCCATCGGCTACACCACCGCGGCCTGGACGAAGGACGCGGCCTGGAGTCTCTTCCAGATGTGGAGGGGCAGCCCCTCCCACTGGACGCTGCTGATGAGCGATCGCATGAACTATGCGGGCGTGGGCCTGGCCTACCGGTCATCGAACCACCGAACCTTCGGATCCGTCGTGGTGACCGAGTCGGTGGATCACTCCGGCGCCCGCTCGTGGTTCACCGCGGGCTCGAGATCGGGCGATGACGTCCGCTGGACGTGGTCCGGTGCGGACCGGCGGCTCCAGACCCATACGGCCGGCCTGCGCGACTTCGACGTCCAGTACCGCGTCGACAGCGGAACGTGGCGGACGCTGCGCAACGATTCGACGTCGACATCATTGATCCTGCGCGACCGCGCGCACGGCCATGCCTACAGCCTGCGCATCCGCGCCACGGACCGGCGCGGTAACGTGGGCGCGTGGACGAACGCCTCGAGGATCTGGGTCCCCTGACGCCAAGCGGCCGGCGCCTGCCGTTCGCCGCGGTCAACCTGATCAGCGATCCGATCCACGGCTATATCGAGCTGACCAAGCGCCTGACCCCGGCCGAGTCCGGTGCGGCCGGGCTGCCGACCGAGGATGTCGCCGAGGAGGACCTGCTCGACACGGCCTGGCTCCAGCGACTGCGTCGGATCAGCCAGCTGCAGAGCGCCCGCTGGGTCTTCCCCACGGCCGAGCACTCGCGTTTCACGCATGGCCTGGGGGTGATGCACGAGGCCGGCCTGTGGGCCCGCTCCCTGTACCCGAGCCTGCGCTCCGCGCTGCCGGCCGCGGCCCCGCTTGAGCCCGTGCCGTCGGAGGGGCTGGTCGTCGAGACCCTGCGGATGGCCGGGCTGCTCCACGATGTCGGCCACGGGCCGTTCGCGCACTTCTTCGACGACCACGTGCTCGCCGACTTCCCGGCTCCCGCCGATCCGCGTCGACCTGGTGGCAAGCGACTGACCCACGAGGACCTCAGCCAGCGGATCATCGAGGACGAGGTCGGGCCGTTGCTGCGCGGGCTGCGGCGCGCACCGGGGGCGGTGGCCGAGCGGGATGCCTTTGCCGAGGGTGAATCGATCGACCCGCGCTGGGTCGCGTTCCTGGTGGCCAAGCCGGCCCTCGCCGACGACGAGATGCCGCGCTGGGTCCGCTGGCTGGCGCCGTTGCTCTCGGGCGTGTTCACCGTCGACAACCTGGACTACGTCCGCCGCGACGCGTACCTGACCGGCGTGGCCGCGGGTCCGGTGGACGTGGATCGACTGCGCCGCTACGCCTTCATCTCGGAGCGCGGTCTGACCCTCTACGAGCCCGGGCTCGGGGCCCTGGAGATGTTCCTCACGGCGCGCCGGTTCATGTACCAGCAGGTCTACTTCCACCGGACGGTGCGGGCCATCGATCTGGATCTCGCCGAGGTCTTCGGGCCATCTGTGCGGGCGCTCTTCGGCGACGATTCGCCGGCGGACCGGCTGGCGGCCTACGCCGACCTGGATGAGTACGCGCTCCTGCACCAGGCGGCACGCTGGGCGCGCGGGCTGGACGTGGGCCAGGTGGGTCCGGCCATCGCCGATGCGTGGCGGGCGATCCTGCTCCGTCAGCCGACGTGGCGCGCGGAGGCGGAGGTGCGCGCCGAGTACGAGGCCGATGCGTATCCGGAGGCCCTCGTGGCCTCGCTGGGCGCCGAAGTGGCGGGGTCCGTGGCCATCGACCTGGCGATCGTGGATGCGCGGCCCTCGGACGCGGCGGCGACCGACAGCCTGCTGGCGCTGGAGGGACGAGACGGTCGATCGATGTCGCTGGCGGCGGTGCTGGCGTCGATCCCGGCGTATTGGCTCATCGGCCGGCGCTATCGGAAGAAGACCGGCTAAGGGGCGCGGGCCCGGTGGGTCCGGGCAGCAGCTCTTCGCTGGGCGCAGCAGGCGACCAGCGGGATGGTCGATCGGCTCGGTCAGCGAAGCAAACGGAGGGCGACGCGGTCGTGAGTTGTCATCTCAGCCGCTCAGCGAAGCGATCGGCGGGTGCGCGCATGGTCCGCGGTCACTTGCTTCGCTGGGCGCACGACGGCCCCGGGCAGTGCCCCGCGTTTACGGCGTCGGCGACGGACCCTCTGAAGCGGCCGGCGACTTCGAGGGCGTCGAAGGCTTGGGGCGCTCCGGCAGGACGAGCATCGGGTCGATGCGCGCGACCTGGCGGTCGGGGAGCTTCATCCGCTTGGCGACGTCCGGATCCATGCCGAAGGTCGTCGTCTCGAGCGGACTGAACAGCCCGTAGTGGAGGTGACAGCCGGACGCCCGGCCGGTCGCGCCTTCCCAGCCAAGTGTCTGGCCGGCCTTCACGACCTGTCCGCGCTTGACCTTGATCTTGCCGAAGTGCGCGTAGACGCTGCGGTAGCCGTTCCCGTCATCGATCACGACCACGATCGGCAGCGTCGGGTAGAGGCCCTTCTTGTCGAGGCGCGTCAGGTACGGCTCCAGGTCACCGACCCAGCCCATCATCCGGTCGTAGTGGCGGCCCGCGGCGAGCACCGTGCCGGCGTGCGCGGCCACGATCCGATCGCCGCAGAACGTGGCGAAGTCGACGCCGTCGTGGAACGTCTCGCCGTCGACGATGCGCGTCCCCCACGGCGACTTCCCGAACGGCAGCGTCACCCGACCACGCGGGAGCGG
>JBPPMZ010000135.1:0-23846 GCA_051306295.1 Candidatus Limnocylindrales bacterium | reverse complement strand
CCAGGCGCGGGATCGCCCCGGCCTTGAACATCAACTGTTAGGCGAGGGTCGTCTTGCCGGCCCCGACATGGCCGGCGAGGACGAAGCTGCGAAGGTGGGGCAGGTCGACGCTCTTCATCGTCATCGGCGTGAACGGTCCTCCTCTGGAACGTTGCGACCGGGGTCAGGCCATCATAGTCGGCTATACTCCGGCCCGCGATGTCAGGGCACTCCAAATGGTCCACGATCAAGCGCGCGAAGGGCGTCACGGACGCCAAGCGCGGGGCGCTGTTCACGAAGGTCGCGCGCGAGATCAGCGTGGCGGCACGTCAGGGCGGCGGCGATCCGGACGCGAACTACCGGCTGCGGTTGGCGATCGAGAAGGCGCGCTCGGTGAACATGCCCTCGGACAACATCAAGCGCACGATCGACAAGGCGACCGGCGGCGGCGAGGCCGAGCAGTTCGAGGAGATCGTCTACGAGGGCTATGGCCCAGGCGGGGTCGCCGTCCTTGTCGAGGCCCAGACCGACAATCGCAATCGGACCGCGGCAGAGGTCCGCTCGATGTTCGCCAAGAGCGGCGGGCAGCTGGCGGGCAGCGGGGCCGTCGCCTGGCAGTTCGAGCCCCGGGGCCTGATCAGCGTCCCACGCGCCGGCCTCGACGCCGATGAAGTCGCCCTCGCCGCGATCGATGCGGGCGCGGAGGATGTCGACACCGATGGCGACGAGTCCATCGAGATCTATACGTCACCCGGCGATCTCGAGGCGGTGCGCAAGGCGCTCGATGCGGCGGGTATCGCCGTCGAGTCGGCCGAGCAGACGATGATCGCGAAGCAGACGGTCGAGCTGGACGTGCCGAAGGCGCGTTCGGCGCTGCGCCTCGTAGAGCTGCTCGAGGATCTCGACGACGTCTCGCGCGTGACCGCCAACTTCGATATCCCCGAAGAAGTCTTCGCCGAGGTCGCCGGATGATCGTCCTCGGGATCGACCCGGGGACCGCGGCACTGGGATACGGCATCGTCGAATCAAGGGGCGGGCGTGTCCGCGAGGTCGATCACGGGTGTCTGACCACCTCGCCCGATGTCTCGCTGCCGGAGCGCTTGCTGGCTATCCACGCCCTGGTGGACGACCTGGTCGCCTCGCATCGGCCGCAGGTCATGGCCGTCGAGCGGCTGTTCTTCTCCAAGAATGTGCAGACGGCGTTCGGCGTCGGCCAGGCCCGGGGCGTCGTGCTCCTGGCGGCGGCGCAGCATGGCATCCCTGTCCGGGAAGCGACCCCCAGCGAGGTCAAGTCGGCGATCGCGGGCTACGGCGCCGCCGACAAGGCCCAGGTCCAGCGCATGGTCCAGATGGTCCTGGGCATGGCCGAGTTGCCCCAACCCGACGATGCCGCCGATGCGCTGGCGATCGCGGTCTGGGCGGTCAATACGGCGGGCACCATCGGGGCGGCCACCGCCGCCGTCATGGATCGCGCGGCCATCGCGCCGATCACCCGCAGCGGGACGGCCTACGAGCGAGCCGTGCACGAGGCCCTGGTCCGCGAACAGGCCGTCGAGAAGGCGGCCAAGCGCGCCGCCAAGCGCTCGGCATCGTAGCGGCCGTGGGCGCCCCGTGATCGCGTCGGTCGAGGGGGTCGTCGGGGCGATCACCGCCGATTCGCTGGTCATCGAGGTCGGCGGGATCGGCTATCGGGTGTTCGCCGCGCCGGCGATCCTGGCTACGGCCGTGCCTGGCGGCAAGCTCAAGCTCCACACCTTCCACCTGGTTCGCGAGGACCAGCAGGCCCTGTACGGCTTCCGCAATGCCGAGGAGCTCGGCTTCTTCAACCTGCTGCTGACCGTGACCGGCGTCGGCCCCAAGGTGGCACTCGCCATCGTCGGGTCACGGGCCACGGCGGACCTGCAACTGGCGATCATGACCGGCGACCAGGCCGTCCTCGTGTCGATACCAGGCATCGGCAAGAAACTCGCGGAGCGGGTCATCTTCGAGCTCAAGGAGAAGGTCGCCGCGGCGGGCGTGGCGGCGGCAGGCAGCGTCGGCGGCCTCGGGGCGGCCGAGAGCGAGGTCGTGGCGGCCCTGCAGGCGCTCGGTTACTCGCTGGGCGAGGCCCGGGACGCATCGCGGATCGCCCTGGCCGATGCCACGATCGGCGGGACCCTGGAGGATCGGGTCAAGGCGGCTCTCCGAACGTTGCTCCGGGACTGAGCGCCCGTGCCAGGGAACGACCGCTGGCGCTGACTTCTCAGGCGGGCCCTCCACCGCTGTCCCGCCCGGCGGGCTTTGCGTCGGCTGTAGGCCACGGACCTCACTTCTCCCGACGATCCTCCCGTCGGGCGGGATCGCCATCGATCGACCCCTCGTGCTCGGCCGTTCATTCGACGCATGGACCGCCGCGCGGGACAGGATCTACCAGGGCGGCGCGACGCCTACTCGCGGTCCCTTCCGGCGATGCGGGAGCCGTGATCTCGCCGCGCTCCCGCAGGTAGGCGCCCAGGGCCGCCGCCGCGGCTCCGGTCGCCGGGTCCTCGATGAGGCCACCGACCGCGAACGGGTCACGGGCGTGGAACCGGGTCGGACCGGCGCGCCATACGAGCTGCAGGGTCGTCAGGTCGTGCTTAAGCATGAGTGCCTGCATCGGGTCGAACGGGTAGGCCATGCGCTGCAGGGTGCCAAGCTTGCGGACAGCGATGATCAGGTGCCGCGTACCGGCGAAGGCGACGGCGGGAGGCAGGCTGGGGTCGAGCTCGTCCGGTCGCCAGTCGAGCAGTCCAAGGGCCGAGTCCAGCAGGTCTGTCGGCGCCGCCTGCACCCAGGTCGCCACCGACGTGAGGGTGGCCAGCGGTCCCGCAGCGCTAGGGCTAGCCACCACGCGCAGCCCGACGACCCCATCGTTGGTCCGGAGCGTGACATCCTCGGGGGCGCCGCGACCTGCCAGGCCTACGCCGCTGGCGATCGTGGCGTGGCCGCAGAACGGCACCTCGGCAAGCGGACTGAAGTAGCGGACGCGGTAGGCACCGGCCGACGGGGCACCGGCCGCCTCGCCCTCCACGTCCGGCGCGAGGAACGCGGTCTCGGAGTAGCCGACCTCGGCCGCGATGCGTTGCATCTCATCAGCCGCTGGCAGCACGTCCCCGATCCAGACGCCGGCCGGATTGCCGCCGGCGGGATCGGTCGTGAAGGCGGCGAGGCGCAGGAGCGTCCCCTCCGTCATCGAGCGCCGGTCAGGGTCGGCGGCCAGCCAGGGCGTCGGCGTGGCGCCCGCGTGGGTCGATCGAGGCGCGGCCCTCGCGGGCGGCCATCTCGGCCAGCGTCTCCTTGTCGAGGATCTCGAGCATCGCGTCGCGGACATCGATCATGACGTCGCGCAGCGGACAGGCGCCCTCGTCCGGACACGAACAGCGGCTGTAGTAGCGCAACGAGACGCAGGGCAGGGGAGCGAGCGCCCCGTCGAGGAGCCGCACGACCCGGCCGATCGTGACCGTTCCGGCATCGGCGGCCAGCGCATACCCGCCGTGCGCGCCCAGGGTCGTGCGCACGACGCCGCCGTGCTTGAGCGTGGCCATGATCTGCTCGAGGAACTTGGATGGCAGGTTGTTGCGCTGCGCGAGAGCGGCGAGCGCGACCGGCCCGGAACCCTCGTGGCGGACGAGGTCCACGAGCGCGCGCAGGCCGTACTCGGAGCGGCGGGAGAGGCGCATGCGCGGCATGGTAGCCCGGCAAGCCCTAGTCGCGTGGTGGGACTTCGCGTCGCCGGTCGAAGGCGCGGATGCGAAGTAGAACATCCGTGCGATATGGACGTCCACTGTGGTACGATCGGCCCGATGGTCGACGACGTCTCGCGCATCCTTTCCGGCGATCTCGAGGACGAGCAGGACCTCGTCATCGAGGGCAGCCTGCGTCCGCGTTCGCTCGCCGAATACATCGGCCAGGCGGAGGTCAAGGCCAACCTGTCGGTCCTGCTCCAGGCCGCCAAGGCCAGGGGAGAAGCCTCGGACCACATCCTCCTGTACGGTCCGCCGGGCCTCGGCAAGACGACCCTCGCGACCATCGTCGCGCGCGAACTCGGCGTCAACGTCCGCTACACGTCCGGCCCGGCCATCGAGCGGGCCGGGGACCTCGCCGCGATCCTGACCTCGCTCGAGGAGCGCGATGTCCTGTTCATCGACGAGGTGCATCGCCTCAACCGCGCGGTGGAGGAGATCCTCTACCCGGCGATGGAGGACTACGCGCTCGACGTGATGATCGGCAAAGGCCCGTCCGCCCGGAGCCTGCGGCTCAGCCTCAAGCCGTTCACGATCGTCGGCGCGACGACCCGGGCCGGGCGCATCAGTTCCCCGTTGCGTGACCGCTTCGGAGCGACCTTCCGGCTCGACTTCTACGAGGACCACGAGCTCAGCCAGATCGTCGATCGTTCGGCCCAGATCCTGGGCGTTCACATCGAGCCCGAGGCCACGCGCGAGATCGCGCGCCGCGGGCGAGGCACACCGCGCATCGTCAATCGGCTGCTCAAGCGCGTCCGCGATCACGCCGAGGTGCATGGCAACGGCCGCGTCGACGAGACGACCGCCCGAGACGCGCTGCGGCGGATGGAGATCGACGACGAGGGCCTCGACTCGGCCGACCGCAAGCTGCTTGCCGCGATCATCCAGAAGTTCGGCTCCGGACCGGTCGGCGTCCAGGCGCTGGCTGCGGTCCTGTCGGAGGAGATCGACACCATCGAGGACGTCCACGAGCCGTTCCTCCTGCGCCTGGGGTTCATCGATCGGACGCCGCAGGGCCGCATCGCCACGGATCTCGGGCGTGCGCACCTGAGCAGCCTGGGCTACGAGATCCCGCCGCCGCGCCGCTCCGACAACGGCATGCCCTCGCTGTGGGACGAACCGCTGGCTCCAGAGGCGTGATCGCGCCGTACCAATCCGCTGCGGCCCGGTTCGAGGTGCTCGTCCCACCGCCGCCGGACGGCACGACCCGGGCCCGGACCGGCCGCCTGACGCTCGGCCACGGGATCGTCGAGACGCCGCAGTTCATGCCGGTCGGGACGAACGCCACGGTCAAGGCTCTCTCGCCCGACGACATCCGCGACACCGGCGCGTCGATCATCCTGTCGAACACGTACCACCTCTACCTGCGGCCCGGCCACGAGCGCATCGAGCGCCTTGGGGGGCTGCACCGGTTCATGGACTGGGATGGCCCGATCCTCACTGACTCGGGCGGCTTCCAGGTCGTGTCGCTGGGGGACATGCGGGTCGTCGACGAGGACGGCGTGACGTTCCGGTCGCATATCGATGGCTCGGTCCACCGGTTCACGCCGGAGCACGCGATCGCGGTCCAGCAGGCCCTCGGTTCGGACGTGGCGGTCGCCTTCGACCAGCCCGTCTTCCCGTCGTCGCCGGTCGAGGTCGTCGCCGATGCGACGGAGCGGACGCATCGCTGGGCGGAGCGGTCGCTCGCGGCACATACGCGGACCGACCAGGCGATCTTCGGCATCATCCAGGGCGGGCTGGACCCGGATCTGCGCGCGTCGTCAACGCGGTTCATCAGCGCGATGCCATTCGATGGCATCTGCATCGGAGGTCTGGCGGGCGACGAGACGCCGGAACAGCGCGACGCGGCCCTGGACGTGGCGGTCCCGCTCCTCATCGATGACCCGCGGCCGCGCTATCTCATGGGCCTCGGCTCGCCGGCGGACCTCCTGGAAGCCGTCCATCGGGGTGTGGACCTGTTCGACAGCGTGCTGCCGGCCCGGGTGGCCCGCAACGGCCAACTGTGGGTGCCCGACGGCCATCTGAATATCCGAAACCGCCGCTTCCTCGACGATCCGGATCCCGTCCAGGCCGACTGCCCATGCCTGCTCTGCCGGCGCTTCTCGCGGGCCTATCTGGCCCATCTGTTCCGGGCCAAGGAGCTGCTCGCCTACCGTCTCGCGACTTGTCACAACCTGACCTTCACCCTAGACTTCATGGCCAGGGTCCGAGCCTCGATCCAGGCCGGATCGTTCCCCGCCGATATGCCGTCATTGCGCTCGCGCGCGGGCCGGATAAGTCGCGGTGAAGTCGCGGAGCAGTCCGCGTGACGGATCGGCCGATACGCTGCAACACAAGTCGGAGGCGACGCGATGGGCTCGCGAGATCGACCCAGCAAGGAAGCCAAGAAGAAGCCGAAGGCGAAGAGCGCCCAACCGAGTCTGTCGCCGCTCTCGGAGCCACCGCAGAACGTCGAGGTGATCCGGAAGCCGCGCAAGGAACGACACGTCGTCGAGGACGACACAGAAGCAGGCTGATCGACCGGACGGATGCCATCCTGGCCCGCGCCGCTGACCGATCGTGCCGATCGATGAGGAGCGTGACGAACGGATGGCGATGACCGAGGAACGAGCAACCGAGCGCGCGACGGAGCGTGCCCAGGCCGAGCGCGGCAAGGCGGTCGACGCCGCCCTCCAGTCGATCGAGAAGCAGTTCGGGCGCGGCGCGATCATGAAACTCGGCTCGTCCGAGCGACAGGCCGTCGACTTCATCCCGACCGGATCGATCGCCCTGGACCTGGCTCTTGGCGTGGGCGGCATCCCGCGTGGCCGGATCACGGAGATCTTCGGCCCGGAATCGTCGGGTAAGACGACCGTCTGCCAGCACGTCCTGGCGGAGGCGCAGGCCCGCGGCGGCGTCGTGGCCTTCATCGACGTCGAGCACGCCCTGGACCCGACCTATGCCAGGGCTTGCGGCGTGAACGTCGATGAGCTGCTCGTCTCGCAGCCGGATACAGGCGAGCAGGCTCTCGAGATCACCGAGACCCTCATCCGCTCAGGCGGTATCGACTGCGTCGTCGTCGACTCCGTCGCGGCTCTCGTGCCGCGCGCCGAGATCGAGGGCGAGATGGGCGACTCGTTCGTCGGCATCCAGGCCCGGCTCATGAGCCAGGCACTGCGTAAGTTGACCGGCGCCGTGTCGCGCTCCAACACCGCGCTGGTCTTCACCAACCAGCTGCGCGAGAAGATCGGGGTCATGTTCGGCAACCCCGAGACGACGCCGGGCGGCCGCGCGCTCAAGTTCTACGCCTCGGTCCGGCTCGATATCCGACGCATCGAGACCATCAAGACCGGTACGGAATCGGTCGGTAACCGGGCACGCGTCAAGGTCGTCAAGAACAAGGTCGCGGCCCCGTTCCGGGTCGCCGAGTTCGACATCATGTACGGCGAGGGCATCTCCAAGGAGGGCGGCCTCCTGGATGTCGGTGTGGCGATGGATGTCGTGGCCAAGACCGGCGCCTGGTTCAACTTCGGGGAGACGCGCCTGGGCCAGGGTCGCGAGGCGTCCAAGGACTTCCTGCGGGGCAGCCCGGAGATCGCCGCCGAGATCGAGCGTCGCATCCGCGGCAAGATCACGGAAGTGCCGGTCCCCGTCGAAGGCATCACCGAGGCCGAGTAGGTCGCGATGGTCGGTCGCCCGCGCCGTCGCGAATCCTTCGCGGAACGGCGTGAGCGTCGGGCTGCGATCGAAGATCCGGCGGTCGTCCTGGAGGCGGCCGCCCGGTTCCTGGAGGCGCGCTCGCGGTCCATCTCGGAGGTTCGCCGGCGCCTGACCGGCGCCGGTTATCGCACCGACCTCGTCGAGGGCGCCATCGATCGCCTGACGGAGCTCGGGATGCTCGATGACGAGCAGTTCGCGCGCTCCTGGGTGGAGTCGCGCGACCGGGCGCGGCCACGCGGCGAGCGCGCCATCCGCGATGAACTTCGCCAGAAGGGCATCGACCGAACGACCGCGGACCTCGTGGTCGACGAGCGGCGGGCCGGTGCGGTTCAAGGGCAGGACCCAGACGACGTGCCCACGAGCGCCGACCAGGCGGCTGCGGACCGGTTGCTGGCGAAGCACGAACGGGCCCTCGCTCGCGTCGTGGATCCGCGCCAACGTCGGCAGCGGGCGTACGCGCTGCTGGCCCGCAACGGGTTCGACCCTGAGATCTGCACCACCCTCGCGGCGCGCGTGGCGGCTGCCACAGCCGACGACGAGTGAGGAACCGGTGGTCAGGCGCACCACCGCAGACCACACCGGACCAGCCGGCGCTGCTCGCCACCGCACAGGCACGGTCTTGTCGTCCGGCGTAGGGTTAGACCAACGTACCGGTTCGTTCCTGGGTTTGCGAGGCGATACTCGGGACGGGTCTCATCCCGCCTGGCCGATCGGCCGGGAACATATCCACGCATCCGGGGGAGGAGCGAGGACACGCATGTTCACCAAGCTGCGTTCGACATGGCTCGCGGGGTCCGGGGCATTGCTCCTGATCCTCGCGATCAGCGGTGCCGCCGCGGGCGCCACGGTCCTGACGACCGTGACCGGCCCCATGCCTGAGGTCGAGGCGGAAGCGGAGGTCGTCGAGACGAACCCGACCGTCGTCGAGGTGGATCCGACCGCGGTCGATACGACGGCGACGTTCGAGGACGTCGATGGCGATGGGATCGATGACGACTGCGCAGAGGGCATCGTCGTCGCCGATCCGGTGGCCGCAGCCGCGGCGGCACTCGCCGTCGACGCGAACGGCGACGGAACGATCTCGGTGAGCGAGGCTGCGCAGAGTGACCGCATCGGTGGCAAGAACTGCAACCACGGTGGCTACGTCAGCAACGCCGCACATGAGCGGAACGCCGAAGCCAAGGCCGAGCGCGATGCTGCCAAGGCCGAGCGCGAAGCGGCTCGCGACGCCGCCAAGGCCGAACGACAAGCCGCCCGGGCGGCAGCCAAGGCGGAGCGCGAGAGTGCCCGGACCGAACGGTCCGCCGGCAAGGCCAAGCCAGCCAAGGCCAAGGGCCACTGACCGAACGATCGACACACGGCAGGGGCGGGTTCGCGCAGGCGGGCTCGCCCCTCTTCATGTCCAGAGCGAGCGGCCTGCGGCGCCCGCAACGTTGCGGCGTCGTAACCGTCGGTTGACCCCCTGAACGCTCGGCCGTAGGCTACGCGACAGACGAACCAGCGCCCTGTCAGGCGCAACCGAGCGTTGCCCCGGCCGATCGCGGCCCATCGAGGACTCGGCCGTCGCACGGACGGCCAGTACCGGCACCGACATCCCGAGCATTCGGGCGTCGTATCACCGCCCTCGTCGCGATCGTGCCCTCGCACACGTGACACGTCCGGCCGCATGAATCGGTCCGGATGGGAGGACAAGATGGATCCATTGGTCCTGGTGGCCGTCGCCGTTGCGGCGGCCACAGGCGGAGCCGTATTCGGCGCACTCGTGCGCAGCATGTGGGCTTCGCAGACGATGAAGGCCGCCCACGCGGAAGCCCGTCGCATCGAGGCGGAAGCCCGTACCCGCCAGAAGGAACTGATCCTCGAGGCGAAGGACGAGAAGCTCCGACTGGGCCGCGAGGCCGAGGAAGAGGCCCGCGCTCGCCGGAACGAACTCGCCGCCCAGGAGCGTCGCCTCGTCCAGCGTGACGAGCAGCTCGACCAGCGTGGCGAGATGCTCGAGCAGCGTGACCGCAAGCTCCTGGAGCGCGAGCGGGACCTGGACAAGACTCGCGAAGACCTGACCCGTGCGACCCAGGACCAGATCGCCGCCCTGGAGCGGGTCTCGAGCATGAGCGCGGAAGACGCCAAGGCCCTGCTCATGGAGGCCGTCCGCGCGGAGGCCGAACACGATGCCGTGAAGATCGCCCGGGCCATCGAGCGTTCCGCCCGAGAAGAGGCCCAGGACAAGGCGCGCGACATCGTCCTGACCGCGATGCAGCGCGTGGCCGCCGATCACACCGCCGAGCACACGGTCAGCGTCATCCACCTGCCCAGCGACGAGATGAAGGGCCGGATCATCGGCCGCGAGGGCCGGAACATCCGGGCGCTCGAGCAGGCGACCGGGGTCGACCTGATCATCGACGACACGCCCGAAACGGTGGTCATCAGTGGCTTCGACCCCGTCCGCCGCGAGGTCGCCCGGATCGCTCTGACCAAGCTCTTGGCCGACGGCCGGATCCACCCCGGCCGCATCGAGGAAGTCGTCGCCAAGGCCCGCGCCGAGGTCGAGCTCGTCATGCGCCAGGCCGGTGAGACGGCCGCGTACGAAGCCGGCGTCCCGGGTCTGCCCGCGGAGATCATCAAGCTCCTGGGGCGGCTCAAGTACCGGACGAGTTACGGCCAGAACGTGCTCAACCACTCGGTCGAGACGAGCAACCTCGCGGCCGTCATCGCGGCCGAGATCGGGGCCGACATCCAGATCGCCAAGATGGGCGGCCTGCTGCACGACATCGGCAAGGCGGTCGACCACGAGGTCGAAGGTCCGCACGCTGCCATCGGAGCCGCGATCGCCCAGCGGCATAACCTGCCGTTCAAGGTCGTCAACGGGATCGCCGCCCACCACCAGGAGGTCGAATACGCCTGCCTGGAGGCGCCGATCGTGCAGGTGGCGGACGCCATCAGCGCGTCACGGCCGGGCGCCCGTGGCGAGGCCATGGATACCTACGTCAAGCGCCTCGAGGACCTGCAGGCCATCGCCGAGAGCTTCACCGGCGTCGAGCGCTCGTTCGCGGTCCAGGCGGGTCGCGAGGTGCGCATCCTCGTCCGCCCCGAAGAGATCGACGACTTGACCGCCACCCGGCTCGCCCGCGACATCGTCAAGAAGATCGAGGAGCAGCTGACCTACCCGGGCCAGATCAAGGTCACGGTCATCCGCGAGACGCGGGCCGTGGAGTACGCGAAGTAGCCGGGCACGGCGCAGCCGCACCCATCGGTCGCACGCGGCTCGGCAACCCGGCCAACGGCAACGCCCCGCGTCCCGCCGGGGCCTGCCGTGTCCTGATGATCGGCGACATGATCGGCAAGCCCGGTCGCGTCGCGGTCGAACAGATCCTGCCGGACCTGCGCGAGGAACGCGGCATCGACTTCGTGACCGCCAATGGCGAGAACGTGGCCGGGGGGATGGGCCTCACGCCGTCCACCGCGGATGCCATCCTGGCCTCGGGCGTCGATGTCATCACCAGCGGTAACCACATCTGGGACAAGCGCGAGATCTACCCGTACCTGGACGCCAACGACCGGGTGCTGCGGCCGCACAACTACGGCTCGCGCGACGTCCCGGGCCGTGGCTTCGGCGTGTACGACGCCCTGGACGGATCGCAGGTCGCGGTCATCAACCTCCAGGGCCGGACGTACATGCAGCCGATCGAGAACCCGTTCACCGATGCGGACGCCCTACTCGACGAGATGTCGTCGCCGGAGCCCCTGCCGCCGATCCGGCTCGTGGACTTCCACTGCGAGCTCACGTCGGAGAAGAACGCCCTGGGCCTGTACCTGGACGCCCGGGTCAGCGTCGTGGTCGGGACGCACACCCACGTCGTCACCGGCGATGAGCGGATCCTGCCCGGCGGCACCGCCTACCAGACCGACCTGGGCATGACCGGACCGGTCTGGAGCGTCATCGGGTTCGATCCGCGGACCGTCCTGCCGCGCTTCATCAACGCCCTGCCGACGCGCTTCGAAGTCGGCAGCGGGCCGGTCGTCTTCAACGCGCTGCAAGTCGACATCGACCCGGCGACCGGGCGGGCGATCGCGCTGGAACGCATCCAGCGGCTCGTCGAGGCCTGACGCGGGCCGTGTCGACGATGCCGCCGGGCCGTCGCCGGCACGATCCGCTGGCGACCGAGGGGGCTGTCGTCCCGCCCTCCCCGTCGACGATCGACCTGCACACGCACACCACCCGCAGCGACGGCGTCCTGGAGCCGGGAACGCTGGTCGCGACCGCGTTCGCCGCCGGCGTGCGGATCCTCAGCCTGACCGACCACGACACGCTGGCGGGCTACCGCGAGGTCGTCACCGCCGGAGGGGTTCCCCGCGGGCTCACCCTCATCCCGGGCGTGGAGATCAACGCCCTGGTGACCCGCGACCTGGGCCTCTGGGAAGGGGAGCTCCACATCCTGGGCTTCGGGATGGACCCGAACGATGCGGCCTTCGAGTCGGCGATGGCCGCCCAGCGCGACCAACGGCGCGTGCGCTTTGCCCGGACCGTGGACCGGCTACGGGAGATCGGCCTGCCGATCGACGAGCAAGTGGCCGTACTGACCCCCGGCGTCGACGATGCGCTGGGCCGACCGACGATCGCCCGGGCGCTCATCGCTGCCAGATTCGCCGCCAGCGTCGAGGATGCGTTCACGCGGCTGATCGGCCACGGGATGCCAGGCTACGTGCCGCGGTCCGGTCTGGGCCCGACCGAGGCGATCGCGGCGATCCGTGGCGCGGGCGGCGTGGCGGTGCTCGCCCACTTCCGGGAAGCCCCGCAGCGCCCGGAAGTCATCGCCGAGCTCGTCGAGGCGGGTCTGGGGGGCCTGGAGGTGTACTACCGCTCCTTCGACCAGGCCGCTGTCGACGCGGTGGGCAGGGTCGCCGCGGATCTCGGCTTGTTAGCGACGGGTGGGACGGACTATCACGGCGATCTCGGGCCGTACCAGGAGAGTCACGCGCAG
Organism: Candidatus Limnocylindrales bacterium; assembly: GCA_051306295.1. Lineage (GTDB taxonomy): Bacteria > Chloroflexota > Limnocylindria > Limnocylindrales > CSP1-4 > SPCO01. The sequence continues at coordinate 11,425 of JBPPMZ010000135.1, read as the reverse complement.
CTATGGGTCCCTACGGACGTCGGCCGCGAGTTGTTGGAGCGCCTGGGCCTGCCTACTGGTCCTTGACGAAGGTCGGGCGCAACTCCAGGGCCTTGCGGTTGCGCGAGCGCCTTAGGTTCAGCGCTTCGACGAACACCGAGAAGCCCATCGCCGCGTAGATGTACGCCTTGTCGATGTGGAACCCGAAGCCGTCGGCGACAAGCGTGACCCCGATGAGCAGCAGGAACGAGAGCGCGAGGACCTTGACCGTCGGATGGGCGTGCACGAACTTGGCCAGCGGCCCCGAAGCCACGAGCATCACCCCGACCGAGATGACCACCGCCGCGATCATGATCGCCACCTCGTCGACCAGGCCGACCGCGGTCAGCACGGAGTCGAGCGAGAACACGATGTCGAGCAGGACGATCTGGATGAGGACGCCACCGAATGAGGCGGTCTTCCCGCCGCCCTCCGTCGCATGGCCCTCCTCGCCCTCGAGCGACTCGTGGATCTCGGTCGTGGCCTTCCAGAGCAGGAACAGGCCACCGGCGATGAGGATCAGGTCACGCCACGAGAACTCATTGCCGGCCAAGGTCAGGGCCGGGGCGGTCAGGCCCACGATCCAGGAGATGGTCAGCAGCAACAGGATGCGCATGCCCATCGCCAGGCCCAGGCCGATCAGACGCGCCTGATCCCGCCGGTCGGCGGGCAGCCGCTGCACCAGGATCGAGATGAAGATGATGTTGTCGATGCCCAGGACGATCTCGAGGACCGTCAGGGTCAGAAGGGCGACGAGGGATTCCGGGGTGAGGAGCGCGGCAAGGTCCATGACTGCGGAGGATAGCGGTCCAGAGCGCGTTCCGGCGTACCATGGCGCCGCCGTGACCGACACCCGCCTTGCAACTCGCGCGCTGCCCGTCCTGGAGATGGCCACGTCCGCCCCGGCGGCGGCCCCCCGGCTCCCGGTCGAGCCTGACGACGCGCGGCTCGTGGAGTACCGCCCGGAAGCCGCCGCGCTGCCCCGATTCCACGTCTGGACCCTCGGCTGCCAGATGAATCGGAGCGACTCGGAGGAGATGGCCGGGCGATTGCTCGCCGTCGGGTGCCAGGAGTCGACCTCCATGGACGACGCGGATCTCGTGGTCATCAACACCTGTGCCATCCGCGAGGGCGCCGAGCAGAAGGTCATCGGGCGGCAGGGGCACCTGGCCAGGCTGAAGGCTGCACGCCCGGGCCTGCGGGTGGTCCTGACCGGTTGCTCTGTACGCGAGCCCGACCGCGCCGACCTCCAGCGGCGCTATCCGGCGGTTGACGTCTTCCTCCGCCCCGACGAGGAACCTGAGCTGATCGATCGCCTGGGGTTGGCCTCAGCCCAGGGTGCGATCGGCACCGTCGGGGCAACCACCACCGTCGGGCGGACCGTCGTCGGTGTCGCGGACCACCTGTCGGGCACCAGGGCGCGCGCCGTGGGGGAGGGGACCGTCGCGCGCGGATCGCGGACCAGTGCCTGGCTGCCGATCATCTACGGCTGCGACAAGACGTGCACGTACTGCATCGTCCCGTTCAGCCGTGGGCCGGAGCGCAGTCGGCCGTTCGACGACATCGTTGACGAGGCCCGCGCGCTCGCTGCGGACGGCTATCGGGAGGTCACGCTCCTGGGCCAGAACGTCAACTCGTATGGCCACGACCTCGAACCGGAGGCACGCTTCGCCCATGTCGACGCGGAGCGCTGGGCGGGTCGTCAATTGGACCTCCACGGCCGCCCCGACCTCGCGGAGCTCATCCGCGCCATCGACGGCCTGCGGACCGCCGACGGGCTTCCGGCCATCCCCCGCCTGCGCTTCGTGACCTCGCACCCGTGGGACCTCTCCGACCGTCTCATCGCCGCCCTCGCCGAGTGCCCGTCGGTCTGCGAACACCTGCACCTCCCCGTCCAGGCCGGTGACGATGAGGTCCTCCGCCGGATGGGCCGCCAGTACACGATCGAGCACTATGCCGAGCGCCTGACTCGCATCCGGGAGGCTGTCCCGGGGATCACCGTCTCGACCGACATCATCGTTGGGTTCTGCGGCGAGACCGAGGAGCAGTTCCAGACCACCCTTCGCCTCCTGGCGTCGGTCCGCTACGACCAGGTCTTCGCCGCGGCCTACTCGCCACGGCCAGGGACGCCCGCCACACGCCTCGCAGATGACGTGCCGCCGGACGTCAAGCGTCGGCGCCTGAATGAGCTGCTCGCCGTCCAGGAGGGGATCGGCCTGGAGCGCAACCAGGCCTGGCTCCATCGCGAGGTCGAAGTGCTGGTGGACACCGTCACGCCCCCGCGCTCCCACGAGCACGGCCCGGACGCCTCCGAGCACGGCGGCGCCCGCCTCGCCGGTAGGACCCGAGGCAACAAGCTGGTCCACCTGGCCGGCGACGAGACCCTGATCGGCACGCAGGTCACGGTCCGCATCGAGCACGCCGGCCCCTACGCCCTACGCGGTTCGCTGGTCGCGTCGGCCTGACGCGCCCGGGGCTAGCGGCCACGGCGCGCGCTGCGGTACTGTCGCCTCCACCCGAGTCGTCGGACCCCACGTGGAGGAACTCGCCCGCATGACCGAGTCGGCCAGCCATGGCGCCGTAGTCCAGTTCGACCACGTGACGAAGCACTACGCCCCCGCGGCGGCCAAGGATGGCAAGGGCCTCCCGGGCGCCGTCAACGACCTGTCGCTGACCGTGCCAGCCGGCAAGATCTGCATCCTCGTCGGGCCGTCCGGCTGCGGCAAGACGACGTCGCTCAAGATGGTCAATCGGCTCATCGAACCGACGTCGGGCCGGATCACGATCGACGGCGTGGACATCGAGAGCCGCGGCCTGACCGATCTGCGTCGGAGCATCGGCTATGTGATCCAGCAGGTCGGCCTGTTCCCGCACCAGACCATCGGCGAGAACGTCGCGACCGTGCCGCGCCTCCTGGGCTGGACCTCGGCGCGGCAGCGCGCGCGATCGGAAGAGCTGCTCGCCCTGGTCGGGCTAGACCCGGCCAAGTACCGCGATCGCTATCCGGCGCAGCTGTCCGGAGGCGAGCGGCAGCGGGTCGGCGTCGCGCGGGCGCTGGCGGCGGATCCGCCGATCATGCTCATGGACGAGCCGTTCGGGGCCGTCGACCCAATCGTCCGCGACCGCCTCCAGAACGAGTTCCTGCGCCTCCAGGAGTCGATCGCCAAGACGATCCTGTTCGTGACCCACGACATCGACGAGGCGATCAAGATGGGCGACCTGGTCGCCGTCTTCCAGACCGGCGGGATCCTCGCCCAGTTCGGGACGCCGCTGGACATCCTTGCCGCTCCCGCGTCCGACTTCGTGGCCCGCTTCGTGGGCCAGGACCGCGGCCTGAAGCGCCTGTCCCTGTTGCGCGTGTCCGATGCGGAACTGCGACCCCCGACCACCGGCCGGGCCGGGGACTCGGCGGCGGAAGCCCGCAAGCGTGCCGCGGCCGACAAGCAGCACTACCTCCTCCTGGTCGATGAGGGCAACCGGCCGGTGGGCTGGATCGCCCAACACGACATCCCCGCTGAGGGAACGCTGACCGAGGCGATGGCCAACCCGGTCTCGCCCCAGGTCAACCGGCGCACGACGCTCAAGGACGCGCTCTCGATGATGCTCGATGCCGATGTCCAGACCGGCATCGTCGTCGACCGCACGGGCGCGGTGCAGGGCCTCCTCACCATCGACGCCGTGGCCCGCAAGATGCGCGACGGCGAGCATGCCGCGCCCTTCGATCTGACCGCGGAGGCCGGTGCCGACGATCACGACGCGGGTGGCCTGGAAGCCCTCGCGACCGGGACCTGAAGCCCGATGCAAGAGGGCAAGCCGCTCATCGACTTCGGCTGGATCCTGGATCATCTCGACGACATCGCGGAGAGCATCCTCCAGCACCTCCAGCTGACGGTCCTGCCCCTCATCGCCGGCTTCATCCTGTCGCTGATCCTGGCCATCTGGGCCGTGCGTCAGCCGCGGGTCTACGGGCCGATCACGGCAGTGACCGGCATCCTGTACACGATCCCGAGCCTGGCGGCCTTCGCGATCCTGCGGCCAGTGCTCGGGTTGTCCCTGCTCACGGCGCTGATCCCGCTGACGACCTATACGTTGCTCATCCTGGTCCGCAACATCGTGGCCGGCTTCCAGGCTGTGCCGGCGGACGTCCTGGAGGCGGCCGAAGGGATGGGCTACACGCGCCGTGAGCGATTGCTGCGCGTCGAACTACCCCTGGCGGTCCCACTCATCCTCGCCGGCGTCCGGCTGGCCAGCGTCACGACGATCGGGCTTGCCACGGTCGCGGCGGTGCTGGGCAACTCGTTCGGCGGCCTGGGCCAGCTGATCACCGAGGGCCTCCAGACGTTCTTCCCGACCAAGTACCTGCTGGGAGACGTCCTGTCGGTGGTCCTCGCTTTCATCGCTGATGCCCTGTTCGTCCAGCTCGAGAAGGTCATCACGCCGTGGGCCCGGGTGCAGGCGGGGGCCCGCTGATGGACGAGATCTTCGGTTTCCTGCTGGACCCGGCGAACTGGGAGGGTGCGCGCGGCATCCCGGCCCGCCTCCTGGAGCACCTGTTCATCTCCGGCGCGGCGGTCCTGGCGGCAACCATCGTCGGTCTACCGATCGGGCTGTACATCGGGCACACGGGACGCGGTGCCAACCTCGCCATCAACCTCGCCAATATCGGCCGGGCCGTGCCGTCGTACGCCGTACTCGTCATGGTCCTGCCTGTCTCGCTGAGCCTGGCGCCGGTCCTCGGCTACTCGCCATCCATCGGCCTCAACTTCCTGCCGATCTTCATCGCCATGACCCTGTTGGCCATCCCACCGATCCTGGTCAGTGCCTACGCTGGGCTGCGCTCGGTGGACCGCGACCTCATCGAGGCCGGTCGGGGGATGGGCCTCAAGGAAGGCCAGATCCTGCGCTCCATCGAGTTCCCGATCGCGTCGTCGATCATCATCGGCGGCTTCCGGACGGCCATCCTGCAGGTCATCGCGACCGCGACCATCGGGGCCATCCTGTCCGGAGGCGGGCTGGGTCGCTTCATCTTCGACGGCCTGAGTCAGGGGCAGGCCGGTCGGGCATCGATCTATGCCGGCGCCATCCTCGTCACCGCACTGGCCGTCGGGGTCGACATCGTGCTCGCCTTCGTCCAGCGCCGGCTCGTGCCACGCGGTCTGCGGCCCGAGGTGGCCACCGCTCGGGCGACCACGCGGCTCGTCGATGCGACAGCCGGCGCGGGGGAAACCCCCAGGATCTAGTCGACGTCGATACCGGACCGCCCCTTACCCCACGGGCGAACCGCTGGTACCCTACGCGGCGATGCTGCCCGACGGTGGCACACACAGGAGGAGATATCCCACATGCGGATGAACCGCGTGCTGACCCTCGCGATGCTGGTCATGGTGGTCCTGGCTGCCTGCTCCAGCGGCGGAGCCAGCCCTTCAGCAGACTCCACGACCGCTCCCGCGACCGACGCCCCCTCCACCGAGCCGACCGCCGCGGCGACCGAGGCCCCCAAGGCCAAGATCCGTATCGGGTCGGACAACTTCTACGAGTCCGAGCTCATGGGCGAGATCTACGCCCAGGTCCTCGAGGCCAATGGCTACGAAGTCGAGCGCAAGTTCGGCCTGGGCTCCCGCCAGGAGCGCATCCCGACGATGGACGCCGCCGAGGTGGACCTCGTCCCGGAGTACGTCGGATCGGGCCTCGGCTTCTATGACACCACCAAGATCACCGGTGATGGTGCGGCCAATGCCGCGGCGCTCGCCGAGGTCCTGAAGCCCAAGGGCATCACCGTCCTGGGCATCACCCCGGGCGAGGACACCAACGCCTTCGTCGTTCGCAAGGACACTTCCGATACGTTGGGCCTGACCAAGATGAGCCAGCTCGCGGCGATCCAGGGCGATCTCATCTGGGGCCTCCCGGCCGACTGCGACACCAACCCGCTGTGCGCTGGTGCGCTCGAGGAGTACGGGATCACCTATCCGCCCGCCAAGCGCGAAGCGCTCGGCGCCTGCGACGTCCCGATGGCTACCGCCCTCCAGGGCAAGGCCATCGATATCGCCGAGCTGTGCTCGACCCAGCCGGCCATCGTCCAGTTCGGGTTCGTCTCGCTCGATGACGACCTCGACACCCAGCCGGCCGAGAACATCGCCCCGATCGTCCGGGACGACTACCTCGCCCAGGTCGACGCGACCGCCTTCGCGGCGCTGCTCGACGCGGCCTCGGCCAAGATGACGACCGAGGAGTTGACCCGCCTGGGCGTGCTCGTCGCTGTCGACCAGAAGGACATCGAGGATGTCGCCAAGGATTGGCTGACGGAGCAGGGCCTCCTCGGCTGAGCCGACCCTGACCTCGTAACGCAGGTGATGCCCGCCGGTCCTCCGGCGGGCATCATCATGTCCGGGTGAGCCGCCCACCCCTGATCCTCCTGGCCGGTCCGACCGCGACCGGCAAGACCGAACTCGCCATCCGCCTGTCCGAGACCCTGATCGGGGAGGGGATTCCGGCGATCGTGATCTCCGCGGACTCGCGCCAGGTCTACCGCGGTCTGGACATCGGGACGGCCAAGGTCGCCCCAGCCGATCGGGCGCGGGTGCCCCACGCCGGTCTCGATCTCGTGGACCCGCCCGAGCGATTCGCGCTCTCGGACTTCGTGCGCCACGCCACGATCGTGCTGGACTCGGTCGCGGCGAAGGGTGGGGTCGCCATCCTGGCCGGCGGGACCGGCCTCTACCTGCGGGCGGTGGCCCGCGGGATCCCGCTCGACGACCTCCCCGACGACCCCAGTGTCCGCGCCCGGCTGGAAGCGGACTTCGCCCGCGACGGCGTGGGCCCGCTGGCGGATCGACTGCGGGTGGAGGCACCGATCCTGGCGGCGACCACGGAACTCGCCAATCCGCGGCGGGTCATCCGCGCCCTGGAGATCGCCGAGTTGCGTGGCGATGGCCCTCGGCCGGTCCCGCGTGGCTACGACGGGCCGGTGACCTGGTTGGGCCTCGACGTCGAACGCCAGGAGCACGCGCGCTGGATCGCCGCGCGCGCCGAGCGCCAGTTCGCCGACGGCCTGGTCGAGGAGGCCGTGGCCCTACGTGAGCGGTACGACCCGACTCTGCCGTGCTTCAGCGCGATCGGGTACCACGAGGCCTGGTCGGTCGCCGACGGCTCACGAACCCTGGCCGAAGCCGTCGCCGACGATGCCGCGCGCAACGTGGCCTTCGCCAAGCGTCAGCGGACGTGGTTCCGCTCCGAACCGGACATCACATGGCTGGATGCCACGACCGAGGACCCGTTGCCGAGGGCCCTTGCGCGGGTCCGGGCGCTGGCCGAGCTCAGGCCGCCGACACCACGCCCGACGGAACGGTAGCCGGCACGCTCGCGGGCGTCGGCCGTTCGGTGGACGGAACCCGCCCGTGGAACAAGCTCAAGGCGAGGCGGGCGCGCACGTCGTACTGCCCCGCATCGAACTCGAAGCCGACCATCAGCCGCCCGGTCGGATCGGTCCAGCTCGAGCGGACGCTGCCGGCGAGTTCGAGCACGCCCGCGTCGCGCGTATCCACCTGGAGTCGAGCACCCTGCGCGATGGCGTCGACCGCCGGAACCTCGAGTCGGGCGCCGGTGAGCGACAGGTCGCGCACCCAGGCCTCGATCCCGTCCACGCGCGCCGGCAGATCGGTCTCGAACCGGACGCTGGCGCGACGTTCTGAGGCGAAGCGGCTCGCCCGGATGCGCCGGATCGCCAGCCAGACGAGGGCCACGTTGACGAGCATCCATGCGGTCGCGGCATGCACGGCCCATGGGACGCTGTAGACCGTCGGCGTGGCGCCCATGAGCGTCAGCGCAGACCAAGCCGCGGCCACCACGCTGAGGCCCAGCACGACACTCAGCGGCCGCGGCACGTGGGTCGGCCGTCGGCCACCCGCGGTCCGACCCTTGGGCGTGACCCGGAAGGTCGCACCGCGCCGGGTCAGGAGCGACAGGGTGGCCAGGATGTTGGGCGTCATCCGCACGAACTCGAACAGGATGGACAGCACCGGGCGATGGGCTCCGCGCGACAGCACCCGCAGGGCCAGCTGCCCCATCACGAAGGTCGTCCCGAAGGCGACCCCGAAGGTCAGCGGCTCGGCGCGGATCGGCACGGCACCCGTGGCGATGACGGCGATCGGCAGGAGCAGGTAGCCCAGGGAGCGCCAGGCGTCGAACCAGCCGAGGAGCGTAGCGGCGTAGGACAGGCGCTGGGGCAGGCTCAGGCCCGAGACGAACATCGGATTCTCGGTCCGCAGGACCTGCATCGCACCGGTGCCCCAGCGATGGCGCTGGAGCTGGTACGTCGCGGCATCGGAGGCGGCCAGGCCGCGGGCCAGGACCTCGTTGTGGTAGACCGTGCGCCAGCCGCGTCGATGGAGGCGGATGGTGGTGTGGATGTCCTCGGTGATGGTCTCGGTGGCGACGCCGCCGACCTCCTCCAAGGCCGCGGTCCGCACGACCGCGCCGGTGCCGCACCAGAACGCCCCGCCCCAACGATTCTTGCCGGGCTGGAGCACGCGGTAGAAGAGGGCCTGCTCGTGGAAGCGCTCGCTGGCCGTGACGTCCGGATCGTCGACCTCCGTGCCGCCGTCCTCGTGCTCGAACGAGCTGACGTTGTAGAACTCCTGCGGGGTCTGGACGAGCGCGACGCCCGGGTCATCGAAGTAGCCCAGGGTCCGGACCAGGAAGTCCGGCGAGGCGACGTGGTCGGCGTCCAGGATCGCCACGAAGTCGGCCGAGATGATCCCCAGGGCGTGGTTGACGTTGCCGGCCTTGGCGTGCTCGTGGGTCGGTCGGGCGAGGTAATGCGCGCCGAGCGTCGCGGCGAGGTCGGCCACCTCGGGCCGCGCACCGTCGTCGAGGATCCACGTCTCGTGGGTGACCCGCATCGCCAAGGCCGCGGCCACCGTGGGCATGAGGACCTCGATGCCTTCGTTGTAGGTCGGGATCAGGACGGCGATGCGCTGTTCGGTCGCGGTGACATCGTGTGTGGCCGGTCGGCGATCCACGTCCCAGAGCGAGAACGTGAACAGGGCGAGCCCCATCGCCGCGTGGATCTCCAGGACGAGCAACGGCACCGACAGCCACCACACATCGAGCGCCAGCGTCCAGCCGGCGCGCCACACGAGGTAGGCCACCGTGACCGCGAGCGCCGCGAGGGCGATCGCCCGGATCGACCAGCGGCGGATCGGCGATTCGGGGAGCGGCAGGTCGCGGCCGGGCATGGAGGCCCGGAGCCAGCCAGCGCTCGGAGTGGTGCGGACAGGGTGGGACATGGGGCCATCGTGTGGGTGGCGGCCAGCCATCGACATGACCCGAATGGGTGGCCTGGCGGCCCCGGAAGACCTATGGGCGCTATCCTGCGTCCCCATGACCCGTGACCTCATCGATCTTGAAGCGACCGTCGAGAAGGCCTTCCTCGTGGCGGTCGATACCGGCGCGGAGGATGGCTGGACCGCGCAGGAGTCCCTGGCCGAGCTTGCCAACCTTGCAACGACGGCCGGCGCCGAGGTGGTCGGGGCGGAGTGGCAGAACCGCCGCCACGTCGATCCCAACTGGTACATCGGCAAGGGCAAGGCGGAGGACCTCTCCGCGGCCAAGCGCGAGACCGGCTTCGACGTGCTCATCGCCGACGACGAACTGTCGCCCGCCCAACAGCGCGCCCTCGAGGAATTGCTCCGGGTCAAGGTCATCGATCGCAGCCGGCTGATCCTGGACATCTTCGCCCTGCATGCGCAGACCCATGAAGGTCGGCTCCAGGTGGAGCTCGCCCAGCTGGAATACCAGCTGCCGCGCCTCACCAAGATGTGGACCCACCTGTCGCGGACCCAGGGTGGCATCGGGTCACGCGGACCGGGCGAGAGCCAGCTCGAGACGGACCGGCGGATCATCCGGACGCGCATCAGCAAGATGAAGGAACGGGTCGAGCAGGTCCGCCAGCAGCGCTCGACGGCGGCGCGCGGCCGCGACCGGCGCCTGTGGCCGACGGTCGGCATCGTGGGGTACACGAATGCCGGCAAGTCGACCCTGCTCAACACGCTCGTCGGGAGCGAGGTGGCGCTGGCCGCCGACATGCTCTTCGCGACCCTGGACCCGACGAGTCGCCAGGTCAAACTCGGCGATGGCCAGACCGCGATCGTCACCGACACCGTCGGGTTCATCCACAAGCTGCCGCACCAGCTCGTCGACGCCTTCCGGGCAACGCTTGAGGAGGTCAACCGGGCCGACGTCCTGCTCGAGGTCGTCGACGCGTCCGATCCGCACCTGGCCGAACACCGGACGACCGTCCAGACCGTCCTCGATGAGCTGGGAGCGGGCGAGAAGCCGCGCGTCGTGGTCCTGAACAAGGCGGACCTCGTGGAGCGGGCGGCGCTCGATGCCGACGGTGTGGCACCGGTCATCGGTGACGCCGTGCTCGTCTCGGCGCTGACCGGGTTCGGGATGGACGCGCTGCGGACCCGGATCGCGGCGGTCCTGGGCAACCTGTGGGTCGATGTCGACGTGGCCCTGCCGTACGCCGCAGGGGAACTGATGGCCCGGGTCCGCGAGCGCGGGACCGTGGAGGTCGAATACGGCGAGCGCGATGTGCGCATCACCGGGCGCGTCGCACCGGCCCTCGCCGGTGAACTCGAGGCCGTGGCGGCTCGCTGGGCGGAGGCCGTGGACGCCGAGGCGCCGGCGGCCGCGCGCTGATCGGGCCGACGCCTCTCGCCATGAGCTACCTGCGCCGCGCCGGTCGGGGGCGACTCCTGGACGGACGCCTGGTGACCTGGTCGGTCGCGGAGGGCGGCCGCGGGCGTCGATGGCGCTGGACCGTCGCGACGGGGGAGGGGACCCTGGAGCACGCCGGCCTGATCGAGCTCGACACCCTGGGTCGCTTCGTTCGACTGGAGTTCGAGACCGCTGCCGGCATGCTGACCTTCCATCCAGCCGGCGATGGCGCGTCGGCGCACGGCAACGTTGTTCGAGCGGATCGGGTGGAGCCGATCTCGACAGCCTGGATACCCGGCAGCGGCCTCCAGATCGTCGGTGACGCCTTCGCGAACACGTTCCTGTCGCCCGCGCGGGCCGTCCTTGCCATCGGCTCCGACCTGACGATCGGCAGTGCGGGATCACGTGCTGCGAATGACGCCCTTGCGGTGGACGATCGTGGCGTGCCACGCCTCCTTGACGCTGCGGAGTGGGCGCTGGAGGTCTGAGGAACTCGCGCTCGTGGACAGTGTGTGGACAACTCGTCCCGGTGCGAGGCAACTGCGGGCAAACTCGTGGATAAGCCCGGATCCACCGAACATCCCCGCCTGACGGCCCGATACGGCCCATTCGCAGGGTTCGACGGGTGAGCGACGACCCACGGAGGTCCCGATAGGGTCGATGAGGCGCCGACGGTGGGCCAGAGAGC
>JBPPMZ010000134.1:0-8296 GCA_051306295.1 Candidatus Limnocylindrales bacterium | reverse complement strand
TCGACCAGCACCTCCGGGGCGCCCAGGAGGCGGATCTCGACGCGCGGTGGTCGCGGGGCGGCCATGGCGCGCAACGGTACCGGTTCGGCAGCGCATCCCGTAACGTTCCGGTGACGCCCGCACCCGAGGATCGCGAGCATGGCTCTACGTCCGGCAAGTCGCGCCTGGCCAGACCGCCGCCGTGTCGGTCTGCTCGTGGCAGCCACCGCCACGATCGCCGGGATGGCCGTCACGGTCGCCCGGGGTGTCGTGGATGGGGTGCCACTCGTTGAGCAGCTGACGAACGTCGGGTCGATGGCCGCCTTCGCCTTCGTCGGCCTGGTGGTCCTGTGGCAGCGGCCAGGGCACGGGATCGGGCGACTCGCCCTGGCCATCGCCCTGATGTTCGCGGTCAGTACCCTGCTTGGGACCGGCATCGAGGTCCTCAACCCCAGGTGGGGATTCGCTCGTGTCCTTCGGTCCGTCGCGGACATCGTGTCCACGACGCTGTTCAGTCTGGCCACGATCGGCGGCGGATTGATCCTGGCCGTGTGGTTCCCGGACGGACGGCGAACGAGCCGACTCGGCCTCATCGTGGAGGCGCTGGTCGTCCTCGTCGTGGTCGCCTCGGTCATCTCGTCCGTCGGTGAGGATGTGGCGAAGCGCCTCGGTCTGCCCGATGTGGCGTTCGCCGTCATCGAGGCGATGCAAGCGGGCTTCGCCCTCATCGTCCTGGCCTTCGGCCTTGCCACGCTCGACCTCGTGATCCGTTATCGCCGTTCCGACCCGCTGCGGCGGACCCAGATCCGCTGGGTGCTGGCGGCCTCCATGGGAACGATCCTGTCCGTGGTCCTCGTGGCCGTCGCTGGTGAGTCCGTGCCGGGTCTGTGGAACCTGCTGGGCGTCTCGCTGACCCTACCGGCCTACGCCATCGCCATCGCCATCTCGCGCTACCACCTCTACGACATCGACCGGATCGTCAGCCGAACCATCGCGTACGGCCTGGTCACGGCCGTCCTGTTCGCCCTGTTCCTGGGAAGCAACCTCGTGCTCCAGGGGCTCCTGACTTCCGCGACCGGCGCGAACCCACTGGCCGTCGCCATCTCCACGCTGGTGGTCGCGGTCATGTTCCAGCCGTTCCGACGGCGCGTCCAGGACCTCGTGGACCGGCGATTCCACCGCGCGCGCTATGACGCACAACGAACCGTCGACGGGTTCGCGGCCAGGCTGCGAGGGCAGGTGGATCTGCCGACCCTCGCCGGCGAGTTGCGCGCCACGACGGTCGACGCGGTGGAGCCCGTGTCCACCACGGTCTGGATCCGGCCCGTGAGCGGTGCTCCGTGATGATCCAGCGGTCGCTGATCCGCCTGGCCGCCATCACCTCGATCGCGGCGGCGTTGATCGACATCGTCGCGGATGCCGTCCGAGGCTGGCCGTCCGGGGGCTTCCATCTTCTGTATGGCGCGATCGCGATCGTCTTCATTGCGGTCGGGTGGCTCATCGCCGAGCGTCGGCCCGGGAACGCGGTCGGTGCGCTCCTGGTCACGTTCGGTGGCGCTTTCGCCTGGTACCTGCCAGCCGATTCCTACCTGGACCTATGGGGCGACCATCCGGCAGCGGTCTTCGGCGCGCTGTTCATCAGCGCCCTCGACGCCCCGATGTTCATCCTGCTGGCGCTCATCCTCATCCACTTTCCGGACGGTCGATTGCCGTCGGCACGCTGGCAGCCCACGCGGTCGCTGGCTGCGGTCGGAGTCGCCCTGACGATCGTTGGCCATGCCCTGGACGCTCGACCGATGCCGCTGTTCCCGGAGTACTCGAGCCCGTTCGGCATCGCCGGTTTCCCGGGCCACGAGCTGGTCTACGCCGCGTACGTGGTGATGTTGGTCGTCCTCGTCCTCGGCGCCTGGAGCCTGCTCACACGCTGGCGACGCGGGGACCCGCTGACCAGAGTGCAGATCAAGTGGGTCGCTGCTGCCGCCCTGGTGATGCTCGTGGCGGAGATCTTCAACGTCGCTACGTTCGATCCCCGAAACCTGAACGCGGTGACGACGGTCGTCTCGAGCATCACGATCGCCCTGATCCCGATCGCCATCGGCATCGCCGTCTTGCGCTATCGCCTGTATGCCATCGACCGCATCGTGAGCCGGACGATCGCCTACGGCATCGTGAGCGCCGTCCTGGGCGCGGTGTTCGCGGTGTGCATCCTTGCCCTGCAGGGCCTGCTCGCCCCCTTCACCGATGAGCAGACGATCGCCGTGGCGGCATCGACCCTGGCGGTGTTCGCCCTATTCCAACCGCTTCGTCGCCGCGTCCAGGGGATCGTGGACCGCCGATTCGATCGTGCGCGCTACGACGCCGATCACATCGTGGCGACATTCGCTGCTCGCTTGCGCGGCGACATCGACCTGTCCGCCGTCAACGCCGAGATCGTCGGATCGGCCGATGCCGCCGTCCGCCCGTCGGTGGCCAGCATCTGGGTGCGGGACGCGCATCTGCGGAAGGAGCTTCGATGAGGAGGATCGCAGCGCTGACGGCCCTCCTGATCATCCTGCTGTCGGGGGCGGCGGCGGTGGTCTTCGGTCCGTCGCTGGTCGACAGCGCGGAGACCCTGGACCCGGCCTTTGCGATCGTCCTGTTCTGTGGCCTCGGGCTGTACTGGGGGCTTGGCGCGACCATCGTCTGGCGCGCCGACGGCCATGCCGTGGGCTGGCTGTTCGCGGTCTCCGCAGCGATGCTCGCCTCGGTCTTCGGGTGCTGGGGCGCCAGCTCGGTCGCGGCGGTGGCCGATCCGATGGGGAGCGCCCGTGCGTGGTTCGTCCTTGTGGGCTCGGTCCTCTTTCCGCCGGCCTTGGTCCTGGCGCTGCCGGCGGTCACGATCCTGTTCCCGACAGGACGACTACCGGGGCCTCGCTGGCGGTGGCCGGTGGGTCTGCTCGTTCTCCTCGTGGTCGTCCAGACGGTGGCCACGCTCCTGCGCCCGGGCCCGATCACCGCTAGCATCATCCACCCGCTCGACCGGTGGACCGCCATGCTGCCGGACGCCATCGTCGATTCACTCTTCATCCTGTCCGGGGTCGGCGGCCTGTCCATCCCGTACGGGCTGGCGCGGCGCCGCGATCCCGGGCATCGATGCGATCTCAGCGATCTCCCTGCCGTTGGCGGCGGTGTCGGTGGCCGTCGCCATCCTGCGCTACCGCCTCTTCGACATCGATCGGATCATCAGCCGGACCATCGCGTATGGCCTGGTCAGTGCCATCCTGGCCGCCGTGTTCGCGATGGGCATCCTGGCACTGCAGGGTCTGCTCGCCCCGTTCACCAGGGAGCAGACGCTGCCCGTGGCTGCGTCGACCCTCGCGGTCTTCGCCCTGTTCCAGCCGGTCCGTGGCCGCGTGCAACGGGTTGTCGATCGCCGCTTCGATCGGGCTCGCTATGACGCCGCCAGGACCGTGGACGAGTTCGCCGGAGGCCTCCGCAACGAGGTCGACCTGGATCGACTGACGGCCGAACTCGTCGGGAGCTCGACGCAGGCCATGCGTCCGATCGGCGCCGACCTCTGGTTGGCGACGAGGAAGGCGCGGTGACGAGCCAGCGGTCACGGTGACACGGCCACATCCCGACCCGTAACGATTCCCGGACGCTCGACTCCCAGCATGAGGCACGAGATGACCGAACTGACACGCCCCATCCGCCGTCTCCTGGGCCGAGGCGACCGTGCCAAGGTCAAGGATCCCGCCACCGTCCCGACGTCGAGCACGGGGGCCGAGCCGTCGACCGGGCCGTCGGCGTCGATCGCCGTCGACATCCCGGACAGCGACCCGCTCCTGGCCTATCTCCAGTCCGCCCCTGGGCCGGTCGATATGACCCGGCTGGAACTCGAGTCGCCGGCCGTCGAAGCCCTGCGCGCTGCCGGCGTCGCGCTGGTCGTACCCCTGGTGTCCCAGGGCGAGCTCATCGGCACGCTCAACCTTGGCCCGCGACTGAGCGAGCAGGACTACTCCACCGACGACCGGCGGTTGCTCACGACCCTGGCCGCCCAGGCCGCGCCGGCCATCCGAGTCGCCCAGCTGGTCCGTGAGCAGGCGAACGAGGCCGCCGAGAAAGAGCGTCTGGCCCAGGAGTTGCGGGTCGCCACCCTCATCCAGCAGCAGTTCCTGCCGCGCCAACTCCCCCAGCTGCCGCAGTGGCAGGTGGCGGCCTACTACGGCCCGGCGCGCGCGGTCGGTGGCGACTTCTACGACTTCGTCGAGATGCCCGACGGGCGCATCGGCATCGCGGTCGGTGACGTGACCGACAAGGGCGTACCCGCGGCACTGGTCATGGCCCGGACCCACAGCATCCTCCGCGCCGAGGCGTCGCGCAGCAGCTCGCCCGGGGAGATCCTGTCGCGGGCCAACGCCCTCCTCGTGCCCGAGATGCCAGCCAAGATGTTCGTGACCTGCCTGTTCGCGGTCCTGGACCCGACCACCGGCCACATCGTCCTGGCCAACGCCGGCCACAACCTGCCGTTCGTGCGGACCGGCGACGCCGTCACGGAGCTGCGCGCCACGGGCATGCCGCTGGGCCTCATGGACGGGATCCGCTACGAGGAGACCGAGGGCGACATCGCGCCCGACAGCAACGTCCTCCTGTACAGCGACGGGCTCATCGAGGCCCACGACAACGCACGCGAGATGTTCGGGTTCGATCGCCTGCGCTCGGCGCTCGCCATCGACGATGCCGGCAGCGAGCTGCTGGATCGCCTGCTCGAGACCCTCAACGCGTTCACCGGTCCGGACCACGAGCAGGAGGACGACATCACCCTCGTGACCCTGCGGCGATCGGCCGGCGTGGCGGACGGCGAAACGACCGCGGGGTCCACGGCGCTGACCGCATTCAGCCTGCCGGGCACGACCGGCAACGAGCGAGAGGCGATGGATCGCGTGGCGGCCGCGGTCGCCGACCTGGGCCTGGCGACGGACCGCCTGGAGCGCCTCAAGACGGCGGTCAGCGAGGCCGCGATGAACGCCATCGAATACGGCAGCCAGGGCAGCGCGGACGTCCCCTTCGACGTGGATGTCGCCGTCACCCCGACCGATGTCGTGGTCCGGGTCACGGATCGCGCCCTGTCCGGCGCCGTGCCGACCGATGCCGAGACCCCGGATATCGAGCGCAAGCTGGCCGGCGAGCAGAAGCCGCGCGGCTGGGGCCTGTTCCTGATCGAGCACATGGTCGATGCGATGGACGTGTCGACCGACGACGAAGCGGGCACGCAGACCGTGACCCTGCGCCTGTCCCGCGAGGAGACCAGCCATGGATGACCGCCGCTTCGGTGCCCAGGTCGTGGAAGTGCCCGACGAGGTCCGCGTCCGGATGCGGGGCGATCTCGACAGTCGAGCGGACGAGACGTTGACCAGCGCCTACGGCGAGGTCGCGGCGCTGGGCTCGCACCGCCTGACGCTGGACTTCCACGACGTCGGCTACATCAACAGCACGGGCATCGCGCTCGTCGTGCGCCTGCTCGCTGATGCACGCCGCGACGGACGAGGGGTTCGGGCCATCGGCCTGACCCCGCACTACCGCGAGATCTTCCGGATCACCCGCCTGTCGGACTTCATGGACATCGTGGAAGGGGACGCAGCATGAGCGCGACGACCATCGGCCTGGACCGTAGCGGGTCGGCCGCCATCCTGCGTATCGCGGGAGATGTCACGTCGGCCAGCGAGGGCGACCTGATGGCCGGCTTCAACTCGGCCATCGATGACGGAGCGGCCGCGGTGATCCTCGACTTCGCCGGCATGGAGTACATGAATTCGGGCGGGATCGGCCTGCTGGTGACCCTCCTCGTGCGGGCCCAGCGCGGCGGGGCTCGCCTCCTCGCGACGGGCCTGTCGGAGCACTACCGCCAGATCCTGTCGCTGACCCGCATCGATGAGGCGATCGAGATCTTCGACGACGAAACCGCGGCGATCGCCGCCGCTGGAGGCTGACGCCATGACCACCGAACCGTCCCGGGACGCCGATCACTGGGCCAAGCCCGTCGACCGGCTATCGGCGGCCGGCGTGGCCGGCGCCAAGGTCGATTCCGTGAGCGGCAAGCGCGTCTCCGGACCCCTCCAGGGTTTCGGCCAGCTGTGGCAGAAGACCTTCCGCGTCGAATTGGACGGGGCGTTGACGCCGCAGGAGGTCATCGCCGCCTGGAAGGACCGCTTTCCGACGTTCTGGCCGAAGGGGTCCCGGTTCTATGCGCCGCTCGCGGGCATCGCTCCGGGCGAGGTCGCACTCCTGGACATCGCGCCCGTGCCCGGCTCGCCGGTCAAGCTCAGCACCGGGGTGATGGTCGTCTACGCCGACGACGAGTCGTTCACGTTCATGACCCCCGAAGGTCATACCCTGTCGGCATGGATCACGTTCTCGGCGTATCGCGACGGCGACAACACGGTCGTCCAGGCACAGGCCCTGGAGCGTACCTCCGACCCGTTCGACGAGCTGGCCTACATGCTCGGCGGGAGCCGGATGAACGATCGGTTCTGGCGCGAGACGCTGGCCAATGTGGCCCGCTCGCTGGGTGCCGGCGAGGCGACGGTCGATGTCCAGGTGGTATGCATCGACAAGCGCCGCCAGTGGCGCCAGGCGGGCAACGTCCGGAACAGCGCCACCCTGCGGACCGCCCGCCACACGCTGACCGCCCCGGTCCGCTGGCTGACGCGACGCTGACCAGAGCATCCGCCGCGCGCGTCGGGAGCGCTCGATGACCGCGCCGGCGCTCGACGCGGTCGTCATCGGCGCCGGCCCCAACGGCCTGGCCGCCGCGCTGACGCTGGCCCGTGCCGGTCGGTCCGTGCGGGTCTTCGAGGCGGCCCCGACGATCGGTGGCGGGACCCGCACCGAGGAGCTGACACTCCCCGGTTTCCGCCACGATGTGTGCTCGACGATCCTGCCGCTGACGGCGGCGTCGCCGTTCATGCGCACCATCGATTGGGCGGCACACGGCGTCGAGCTCGTCCATCCCGATGCGCCGCTCGCCCACGCCCTGGACGGCGGTCGCGTCGCGGTCCTGGAGCGATCCATCACGGAGACGGCGCGAGGTCTCGGGGTCGATGACGGGCGGGCATGGCGGCGCCTGTTCGGGTCACTGGTCCGCGACGCGGACAAGCTCAGCGGCGAGCTGCTACGGCCCGTCGTCCACGTCCCGCGCCACCCTCTGGCCCTGGCCAGGTTCGGATTGCCGGCGCTCCGTTCGGCGGCCGGGCTGGCGGGGGCGCGGTTCCGCGATGACGCGGCGGCGGCCCTGTTCGCCGGACTGGCCGCGCATTCGATGCTGCCCCTGACCGCGCCGCTCTCGGCGTCGTTCGGACTGGTCCTCGGGCTCTACGCCCACGCTGTCGGTTGGCCGATGGTCCGTGGCGGATCGGCGGCGGTCGCGGAAGCGCTCGCGTCGGAGATCCGGACGCTTGGTGGCGAGATCTCGGTCGATCGGCGGATCGGGTCGATCGATGAGCTGCCGCCGTCGCGGGTCGTGGTCTTCGATACGACGCCCCAGGCCCTCGCCGCCATCGCCGGGTCGCGCCTCCCCGGACGGACGCGCGCTCGCTTCGACCGATTCCGCTTCGGGCCGGGCGTGTTCAAGATCGACTGGGCCCTCGATGGCCCCATCCCGTGGACGGCCGTCGATCTGCGCCGTGCGGCCACGGTCCACCTGGGCGGCACGATCGCGGAGATCGCGGCCTCGGAGGCAGATGTGGGCGCTGGGCGCCACCCGGATCGGCCGTTCATGCTGCTCGTCCAGTACGACCCCTGGGACACGACCCGGGCTCCCGCCGGCAAGACCACGGCGTGGGCGTACTGCCACGTGCCCAACGGCTCCGACGTGGACATGACCGACCGCCTGGAGGCCCAGGTCGAGCGCTTCGCGCCGGGCTTCCGCGACCGGATCCTGGCTCGGGCGATCCATGACCCCGCCGCGATGGAGCGCCACGACGCGAACTACGTCGGTGGCGACATCAACGCCGGGATGTCCGACGCCCGCCAGCTCATCTTCCGCCCGGGTCCGTCGCTGGACCCATATCACGCAGGGCCTGGGCTGTACCTGTGCTCGTCATCCACGCCGCCGGGTGGCGGCGTACATGGCATGGGCGGCTTCCTGGCCGCCCGCTCCGCCCTGCGCCGCGACCTGGGCTGACCGCGGGCTAGCCGGACGTGATGAGTGGCACTTCGGCGTAATGACTGAATTCCATCGAGGACGTCGCGCGACCCTGGGACATGCTCCGCAGGTCCGTGACGTACCCGAACATCTGGGCGAGCGGGACGAAGGCCCGCACGACCTGGGTGGTGCCTC
>JBPPMZ010000133.1:0-6388 GCA_051306295.1 Candidatus Limnocylindrales bacterium | reverse complement strand
CCCCGAGCCCATCCGTCGTGCCCCGACCGCCAAGGCGGCAGCCCTCGCGGCGGTGGCGGCCGCGAAGGCCGGCGTCGGCGGCCCGCCAGGCGGAGGATCCGGAGCGGCCCTCACGGCCGATGGCGTCGCCCGGCTGCAGGCCGAGCTGGCCGAGTTGACCGGCGTCAAGCGGCCCGAGGTCATCGGTCGCATCCGGGCTGCCAAGGAGCTCGGCGACCTCAAGGAGAATGCCGACTACCAGGCTGCCCGGGAGGAACAGTCGTTCCTGGAGGGCCGGGTCCAGGCCATCGAGGGGCTGCTTCGAACGGCGGTCGTGGTCGCCGCGCCGTCGATCGGCTCCGCCGCTGACCTCGGCTCCCGGATCACGGTCGAGATCGACGGCCTGACGGACACGTACACACTCGTCGGGTCGGCGGAATCGAATCCTGGCGAAGGCCGGCTATCGGTGGCCTCGCCAGTCGGACAGGCGCTCCTGGGTGCCACGCCCGGCACGGAGGTGGCGGTCAGGACCCCGCGCGGTTCCGTGACCTATCGCGTCGTCGCGGTCGAGTGACCGGAGCCCGATCCTAGGACTTCGGCCCGTCCACGAGCTTGTGCTCGACGGCGTACAGCGCCGCCTGGGTCCGGGACGCGAGCCCGAGCTTGCCCAGGATGTTGGACACGTAGGTGCGGGCCGTCCGCTCGGTGATGAACAGGGCGGCCCCGATGTCCTTGTTGCTCATCCCCTGGCCCAACAGGCGCAGCACGTGCTTCTCGCGCTCGGTCAGGGGCTCGGCCATGTTCTCGTCGGGCGACTTGCGGGTGCGCATCCGCTGAGCGAGCAGACGGGCGACAGCCGGATCCAGGTGAACCTCACCGGCGAAGGCCGCGCGTACGGCGGGGGCGACCTCCTCGGCCTCGGCCGGGATCGTCATCGTCGTCAGGAACCGGAGGTTTCCTGACCACGACCGTCACCGTCAAGGCCGACCCTCGATCGACTCGAAGATGCCCGGCGTCCCACCGGCGTGCCAGAACAGGACGGTCTGCCCATCGTGGCGGCCGGCGCGGACAGCGGCGATGAGGCCGGCCAGCGCCTTGGCCGTGTAGATCGGGTCGACGAGGATGCCCTCCGTCGTGGCCAAGAGGCGGGCGGCGTCCTGGGCGGCCATCGTCGGGCGGCCGTAGCCGTCGCCCAGTTGCGTGTCGTCGAAGCGCAGCGCATCGGCGGCCACGGAGGCGCCCGTCGAGCCGGCCAGCTCCGTGAACATCGCTTCGACGGCCGGCCGCAATTCCGCCTCCTCCTTCGCGACGAGCACGCCGCTCACCTGGGTTCCCGGTGATCGCCACGCCGCCCCCGCCGTCAGCCCGGCCTGCGTCCCGCCGGTCGCCGACGGCAACACGATCGCGTCGATCCCGATCCCGAGTGCCGTCGCCTGGTCGAACGCCTCCACCGCCGCCAGGACCTGGCCCCAGGCGCCGACCGGCCCAGAGCCGCCGAGGCCGATGATGAACGGTCCCCGATCCTGGCCGGTCCGACGGAGGCGGCCCGGACAGCACCAGCTCCACCCGCAGGCCCGCCACGGCCCCGGCCGCAGCCGTCAACCGACAGTGGTTGGACCAGCGACGCCCGCTCGTGACCAGCGTGTCCGCCCCCTCTGCGCAGCGACAGTCGACCTGACGATGATCATCGGCCTGCTGCTGCGCGGCTGGCGCAAGGGGCTGGATGCCCGGGCGGGTGCCCGCCTGGCGTCCGGCATCGATGCCGCCGACGATCTCGCTTGGTGGGGCGAGCGCGCGGTCGACGCGGCGGGTCGGCGTCTGTAGACCCTCCAGTCTTGGCCGGGCGAAGCAGGCGACCGCCGGGACGCGCCGCCGGTCGCTCGGAGGGGCCTCAGCCGCTGATCGGTGCGCTGGGCGGAGCGATCGAGGGCTGGACGCCGCGCCCTGGCCAGCCGCGGGCGCTCTCGCCGGTCGCTTGGTGCGCTGGGCGTAGTGCCGTCGATGGTCGTCGGTCGTTTGGTGCGTCCAGCGAACACGCGCCGCTGGAGCGTGTCAGCTCGGTGCGGCAAGGTCCCGGCGCGGGAAAACGACCAGCGCGTACGCCACAGCCACCGCGATGACCGTCGCGAGCGTCACGAAGTTCGCCGGATCCGGCAGGCCGGCGAGCGCCGCCCGCGCGTCGAGGTAGTGGAACACCGAGAGCGGCTGCAGACCCGCCGCATCCGGCCACAGCTGGCCAAGCACGTCCAGGAAGTACGACACGAGCACGAACGCGAGCGACAGGCCGATCGCCGGCGTCAGTCGATCGAACGACACCGATGCCGCCAGCGACACCGCGGCGATCGCCCCAAAGAGCAACGCGCCGTTGAGCCACAGGATCGGCAGGTTGCCGGCGCCGAGTTCCGCCAGCCGGTCGGTCAGGGCCGCGCCGATGAACGCGCCCACCGTCAGGGCGGCCGTCGTGACCGCGACGAAGAGCGCGGCGACCAGCACGAGCGTCACATAGATGCGGCGCCGCGAGATGGGCCGCGCCAGGAGGACTTCCAGGGTGCCGCGCTGGCGTTCCCCGGCGACCGCCGACGCTGCGAACCCGACCGCGAAGACCAGCACCAGCCCGAGCGCGATCGGGTGGATGAACCCGAGCGCCACGGAGCCCGTCAGGCTGAAGATGTCGCCGCCGCCGAACTGGCTGAACGCATCGGGGATGATGCCGCTCTCCTGGAGCTCCTGGAACTGCGCGCCAAAGGCATCGAAGATGATCGGCAGCAGCGCGCCCCACAGGGTCAGCGCCAGCGCCACGATCGCGAGCCGGCCGCGGTTGGCCCGCCACGCATGCAGAAACAGCGGCAGGTTCATGCGGGCATCGCGTCGCCGGCCTTGCCAGCTCCCCCAGCCTCGACGTCCTCGTAGAACTCCAGGAACGCCTCCTCGAGACGCGCGGGTTCGATGGTCAGGTCGCGCACCGTGGTCGAGCGCAGCGCGGCCAGGAACGGTCCGACATCACCCTCCAGTCGACACGTGAGCCGCCCATCCCCGCTGTGCACGTCCGAGACGCCCGCCACGCCATCGAGCGAGGGTGCGTCGCCATCGAACTGCGCCTCGACGATCCGGCGCCGGCGTGACAGCAGCGAGGCCACGTCCTCCAAGGCCACCAGCCGACCGTGCCGGACGATCGCCACGCGATCGCACACGCGCTCGACCTCGGACAGCACGTGCGACGAGAAGAAGATCGTCCGACCCGCGGCGCGCAGGTCGTCGAGGATGTCGTAGAACGCCCGCTGCATCAGCGGATCGAGCCCCTCCGATGGTTCGTCCAGGATCGCCAGCTCGGGGTCGTGCTGGAGGGCCTGGACGATGCCCAGCTTCTGGCGCATGCCACGGGAGTAGTCGCGGACGGGTCGCTCCAGCGTGGCCGCCGACAGCTCCAGGCGTTCCAGCAGGTCGGCACGCCGGACCGGCGGCCGCCCGGACATCGCGGCGAGCTCGTCGAGCAGGCGCCGACCGGTCAGGCCGTCCCAGAACGCGATCCCACCGGGCAGGTAGCCAACCTGGCGCCGGATCGCCACGGACCCGCGGCCGATGTCGTGGCCAAGGACCGTGGCACTCCCAGCGGTCGGATGCAGGAAGCCGAGGAGCAGCCGGATCGTCGTGGACTTGCCCGCGCCGTTAGGCCCCAGGAACCCGAAGATCTCGCCCTCGCGCACATCGAGGTCCAGGTCGGCGAGGGCCGGTGTCGCGCTGTCACCGCGCCCATAGCGCTTGGTCAGCATGCGGGTCTCGATGACGGCCATGCCGTCAAGCGTACGTCGAGGTGTCCGGGTGCGCCGCCGGCAGGTGGCGCACTGCGTCAGACTCGTCGTGGAGCGGCTCATGCCCGCCATCGACAGGAGGCTTCCCATGCCCAAGCACGTCCCGGCGCTGCCGGGCATCCCGCCCAGCCGCTACCCGTTCAGCGAGGTCGTCGAAGCCAACGGGTTCGTCTTCCTGGCGGGCCAGGTCGGTGACGTGCCGGGCACCCCGGGTGCGGTCCCGGGCGGGATCGCCGCCGAGACCCGTCAGATGCTCGAGAACGTCGGGCGACTCCTGCACGCGGCCGACCTGGACTACGACGACGTCGTGAAGTGCACGGTCTACCTGCGCGACTTTACCGAGTTCGCGGCGATGAACGCGGTCTATCGCGAGTTCTTCCCGACCGAGCCGCCGACCCGGGCCACGGTCGGTGTGACCGCCCTGGCCGAGGACTTCCGCGTCGAGATCGAGGTGCTGGCGACTCGCTGACCCGCGCTCACGCAGGATCGGCGCGCCGCCAGCGCGATCGACATCGACTACGGCGTGACGACGAACTCGTCGATAGCGACCATCGGATGGCCCTTGGTGCCCACGACCTCGATGGTCAGGGTGTGCGTCCCGGCGCTCGACCAGGTCTTGCGGAAGACGACGTCGCGGACGTCGAACGTACGGGCGTGCAGGTCGACCGTGCGGGACAGCACTCCGTCGAGGTAGACGCGAGCCTTGCCACGGGTCGGGCCGGTCGGGCCGTACCAGGTCACCTTGCGGCCGGTGAAGGTCAGGGTCGCGGTGGCGCCCGCCTTGGTCGCGTAGCGGACCTTGTCGCCGGCGTAGCCCTGGTGACGCGCGGACTTCCACGACGCGCTGTAGGCGATCGCCGAGGAGCCTTCCCCGAAGTGCTTGCCGGCCTTGGCCTTTGGCGCCGGAGCCGTGTCCGTGCCACCGGCCTGGCGGTACAGGCGCATGACCTTGTTGACATAGGTGGTCGCGTAGCCGGACCAGCCGGCGGTCTGCTTGGAGCCGGTCAGCCACCAGTAGGCGACGCGCCGCCAGCTGTCGAGCGAGCGATACAGCGACGTGAACTTCCCGGCCGCGACCCTCTCCTGGTTCGCCGGGGTCTGCTTGGCGCTGCTGTTGCCGAGGTACGCCTTCGCCCAGGACGGCCAGTTCGAGGGCATGATCTGGTACTTGCCATAGGCGCCGGACACCGAGTTGCGCGCCTTGTAGTTCCCGCCGGATTCGACCTTGCCGACGGCATACATGAACTTGGCCAGGCCCGGGGGTGCCTTCGCGGCACTCGCCGCGGGGCCAAGGACGGTGAGGACGAGGGTCGCCGTGAGGATGAGGGTGGCGACGACCGCGCTACGGCGGCCCGCTGACACGCGCAATGGAGCTCCTTCCTACCGGGACGACGCGGTGAGCGCGTCGAGCGTCGGCTCGGTCGAAGTCGGAGTCGTGGGCACGTGGCTGGGGAGCCGCGGCCTTGGGCACTCCGACGGCGACATCGATCTTGCGATGGCTCCGATCGAACCCCCGTGTCGATTCGGCGCCTGGGGAGGGCACAGGATACGCACGTGTCAAGGACCCGGCAAGCACCGAGTGCGGTCCCGGCGGCGCCAGGCCGGGGCCCGAGGTCACCCAGGGTGACCTGATCAGCGGGTGTGACCTGTTTCGCACAGATCCCTCGTGACGGTGTGCCCAGATGACGAATTCCTGCATCCTGGGCCTACGGCCCGTGCTCGGCTGTCCGAAAGAGGTCAGCCCGCGTGACCTGGTCAGCGGGGCTGACCTCCGACCCCGCCGTCCGCTGGGCGGCGCTCTCGGAGGAAGGTCGCGACCCGGTCCAGGACGTCGTGCAGGACCGGTTTGAGGGTGTGACCCAGGCGCGGATACGTGACCAGTTCGGCGTCGGCGAGGAGCGGCACGGCCGCCCGCAGCAAGCCGATCGTCGCGAACGGGTCCGACTCCCCGGACAGCAGCAGCACGGGACAGCGGATCGACGTCCAGTGCGCGATGCGGGCCTCGGTCCGCTCCGGCTTGCCGGGTGGGTGGAGCGGGTAGCTGAACAGGATGAGCGCGGCGTACGGCGCGTCCGGCTCCGCGGCCGCCAGGCTCGCGACGCGGCCGCCGTACGAGTGCCCGCCCACGACGACCTCTGGCGCGGATGGCACCACCAGGTGGAAGGCAGGGACGGCATCCTCGGCCTTGCGCTTGGGCAGGTCGATGGCCGTCGCGTCCACGCCACGCGACTGGAGTCCAGCGACGAACGGTGTCATGCTGGCAGCCGTCCCACTGGCGCCATGCCCCAGATAACAGCGGAGAGCCATATCGACAGCGTAGCCCGCCGGTAGGCCGTTCGGCGGCCCCATGGACACCCAGTCGGGCCATGGCCGTCGACCGGATGCACCGGCCATGCTCGTCGACGTGCGACGACTCATGCCCAGCCCGACCCCTTGTACCGTGAGCCGCCCCGACCGTCGATCGGTCGGTCGGGGCGCGGTGATCGCCCGGTCCGTGGCGGTCACCCTGGCCGTCGCGCTGCTCCTGACGATCCCGGGTCTGGCCCTCGCTGTCGACCCGACGCCGAGCCCGGCGCCGACCGCAGAGCCCACACCGACCC
>JBPPMZ010000132.1:0-12304 GCA_051306295.1 Candidatus Limnocylindrales bacterium | reverse complement strand
GCAAGACCCCGCATCTCGCGTCGGTCATCCTCGACCCCTCGCCGTACACCGCGATCGAGAAGATCAACCGCCTGGCCGACCTCGGCTTCAACGCCATGGAGGTCATCACTCCGATCTTCGCGCTGCGCAATGACGACCTCGTCTACGAGTATTTCAAGATGCTCTCGGAGGGCACCGATGTCGCCCTCCTCATCTACAACACCCCGGCCTCGGGCAAGGTCCTCAGCCACGACCTCATCGAGCGGATCAGCGACCTGGAGACGATCGTCGGCATGAAGCACGGGCTTGGCAGTCTCGCGGACACGATCCGCGTACGCGAGCGCGTCGGCGACCGCATGGTCGTCTCCGAGCCACATCCGCGCTACTGGGCGATCGATCTGGCTCGCCACGGGGGCGCGGTCCACTACGGCGGGCTGATGTACACGCTCTACGGCAAGCAACGCCCGACGCTTCTCGAGTACACCGAGCTCGCCCGGAACGGGAAGGTGACCGAAGCGACGGCCATCGAGCAGCGGTTCGAGCCGCTCCTCCGGGTCTTCGATGACGTCATCTTCCGCTCGATCGTCGAGAAGGGCGTCTATGACATGAGCGGGACGAAGTACTGGTACGGCCTGCTCGGCTTCGAGACCAGCCTCATGCGGCGACCCAGGGTCGTCCTCACGCCCGCTCAGGAGGCGGAAATCAAGCAGACTCTGTCCGCTGTCGGTGCGATCTAGACCATTCGGATGTGTAGCAGTACCAACCGCCCCAGTAACCAGCGGATCCTAGCTAGTTGCCTCGGTCGCGGTACTGGGCGACACGAGAAGGTGAATCTTGGACATCATCCTGCTCATCGTGATCCTCCTGGTGGTCTTCGTCGCGCCGCTTCGGTCGCACCTGGTCGAGCAGAATCTCGAGGCCTTCCTTCTCGTCGCCGGGGCCGTGGCCGTGCTCGCGGCGGGCCTCCTGGACGGCGATCTCATCGTCCACGCGCTGAAAGAGCCGATCGCGATCACCGGGGCGGTGGTCGCGGCCGGGCTCGTGTTCAAGTGGTTCCGAGACGAGACGGAGGCCCTCGTACCCCGTATCGCACGGTTCGTGCCCATGCCCGCGCTGGTCGCGGGTGTGACGATCGTGCTGGGCATCGTCTCCAGCGTCATCACGGCCATCGTCGCTTCGCTGTTTCTCGCTTCGTTGGTCCATGCGATGCGAGTGCATCGCGCGACGCAGGCCTGGATCGCGATCCCCGGTTGCTTCGCCATCGGGTTCGGAGCCGTGCTGACGCCCATCGGCGAGCCGCTCGCGACCGTCGTGACCTCAAAGCTGTCGGTCGATTTCTGGTACCTGGCTGAGACGCTCTGGATGTGGGTCGTCCCGGCGGTGCTCGTGGCCGGCGGCGTTGCCGCGATCGCGGTGTGGCGACTCGGCGCCCGGGTCGGAGAGGCGATCAACGGCGAGGTGGCCCCCGAAGGTCCGGAAGACGGTTACCGGGACGTGGTGTCCCGCGCCGTGCGCGTCTACGGCTTCGTCGCCGGTCTGACACTCCTCGGCGCGGCCTATCAGCCCCTGGTCGACCGGTACCTCTCCGATTCGCCGGCCTGGTTGATGTACGGAGCGGGCCTGATCTCCGCCGTGCTCGACAACGCGACCCTGGCCGCCGCGGCCGTCAGTCCGAGCATGGATCCGACCACGACGCTGATGTTCCTGATCAGCCTCATGGCGAGTGGCGGGATGCTCATCCCGGGGAACATCCCCAACATCATCGCGGCCAATCGCCTGCGGATCCGGAGTGCGGAGTGGGCGCGCGTCGGCGCCCCCCTCGGGATCGCGTACCTGGTCGTGATGGGTGTGCTGCTTGCCGGCGGCCAGGCGTGGGCTGGGACGGCGGGTCTCGGATCGGCGGCGGTGCCGTGATCACTCCGACGCGTCGGATCCGCATCGTATCAGCCGTTGATGCCGTTGCTGACGAACTACGTCGTCGCGTGTTAGACGGCGACTTCGCACCGGGCGCCCCGCTTCGCGAGGTTGTCCTATCCGAGGAGCTCGGTGTTGGTCGTCACACGCTTCGCGCGGCACTCGGCGCTCTCACCCATGAAGGGCTCCTGGTTCGTGAGCCACACCGGGGGGTGTTTGTCCCTCGCCTCAGCACAGATGACGTGCGAGACCTCTTCCTCGTCAGGGCGGCGTTGGAGGTCGAGGCTGCACGATCGCTCGCGGCGCGTCGACTGGTCCCCCAGGAGGCGATGGAACGTCTGCAGGCCATGGAGGCGCTGGCGGAGGACGTCTCGTGGTCCGCGGTCGTCGACGCTGATCTGGCCTTGCACGAGGCGTTCGTCACGGCCGTCGGCAGTCCGCGCCTGTGCGCCGCCTACCGGAACCTCGCGGCCGAGATCCGCCTGTGCATCTCGCAGCTCCGTCCCTTCTACGGATCGCCGGCCCATCTCGCTGCCGAGCATCGCGTGCTGCTCGAGGCGATCGCGAACCCGGATCCAGGCGTTGCCGAGGCGGAGGTTCGTGCGCATCTCGACCGAGCCGTGGACGATCTCACGCAAGGCACCTGACCAAGCCGTATTCGTATTGAGCCGTATCGTCGAGGTGGGCACGCTGAGCGACCATCGACCCCGGCGCGCGGCGTCGAGACGACGCACGTTGATAGCGGCCATCACGACAAACGCGTCATCGAACCCCGTTCGTTCTTCAGCGGCGCAGCCGAGCCAGGCCTCGCCGGATCCCTCCCACGAGGGCAATGAGCACACCACCGAGCACGAGGACGCCCGCTGCAAGCCCGGTCCGCTCGTCCTGCCGGGACGATTCGCGCCTCTGGCGGCCGATCGGGAGCGCCGGGCTGCCGCCCGAGGTCGATGGCGCCTCGGCCCGATCGCCGTAGGCGCTCGCCAAGTCCTCGAACATCGGGTACGGGCGCACGGCGCTGGCAGGGGAT
Organism: Candidatus Limnocylindrales bacterium; assembly: GCA_051306295.1. Lineage (GTDB taxonomy): Bacteria > Chloroflexota > Limnocylindria > Limnocylindrales > CSP1-4 > SPCO01. Next base: position 9,384 of record JBPPMZ010000132.1, on the reverse strand, counting down.
TCCGGCAGCACATCGACGGAGGTCGCCACCGCGACAGCTGGTGCGGGTTCGCCGAGGCGATCCCGCTTCACGTAGCTGTAGATGACGGGGATGACGACGAGCGTCAGGAAGGTCGAGCTGATCAGGCCGCCGATGACCACCGTGCCCAGCTCCGCCGCGATGATCGCGCCTTCATTGAGCCCGATTGACAGGGGAATCAGGGCGAGGATCGTCGCGAGCGCCGTCATGAGGATCGGCCGAACCCGGATCCGGCCGGCCTCCAGGAGCGCATCGCGGACCGTGGCGCCCCGCCCGCGCGCCTGTTCGACGAAGTCGAGCAAGACGATCGCGTTCGTGACCACGATCCCGACCAGCATCAGGACGCCGATCAGCGAGGACAGCCCGAGCGGGCGTCCCGTCACGGCCAGCGCGACGAGCGCGCCGACGGCGGCGAGCGGGATCGAGAACAGGATGATGAACGGATCGACCAGCGAGCCGAACGCGATCGTCATCACGAGGTAGACGAGGAGGATCGCGGCGATGAGGGCGATCCCGAGGCCCCCGAAGCTCTCGCGCATCTGGGCCGCGACGCCGCCCGACCCGATCTCGACGCCGGCCGGCAGGCGGAGCCCGTCGACGACCTCGTCGACCCGGGCGGTCACCGCACCGACGTCCTGCTCGACGATGTCGGCGGAGATCGAGACCGCGGGTCGGCCGTCGACCCGCGACAGCTGGGTCGGCGCCGGCGCCTCCCCGACCGTCGCGACGTCGCCGACTCGAACGACAACGGCCCCGACCGCGAGCGGAAGCTCGCGCAGGCGCGCCGCGGTCGCGGTCGCGTCTGGATCGCCGCGCACGATCAGGGCCATCGTCTGGCCGTCTTCGACACGGACCTGGGCGACCTCCTGGCCACTCATGAGGGTCCGCAGCGCGGTCGCGACCTGGACGGTCGACAGGCCGCGCAGGGCGGCCCGCTCGGGATCGACCTCGACCGTGATCTCGGGCCCATCGACGCTCGCGTCCGAGGTCACGTTGAAGAGTCCGTCGACACCGCGCAGCCCGTCAAGGACGATCGCGGCTCCCTCGCGCGCCGCCGCCGGGTTGTCCGCGCTGACCGTGAGCTGGACGCGGTTCGTGAGCGACGCCTGCGGATTCTCGACGGTCACCGACACATCCTGGGACGCCTCGCCGAGCGCCGCCCCGAGGCGGCTCGAGACGGCCGTCAGGTCGGCGTCCTCGACGAGCCGGACGTAGATCGTGACGGCACCCTGGCCGCGGCCGCCGATCGCCGCCCGCAGCGTCTGAAGGCCGCCGCCCGCGCCGAGGGTCGTCTGGTAGTGGGTGACCTCCGGATCGGCGGCCAGTCCTTCCTCGATGAGCAGGGTGGCGTCGAGGAGGCGCTCCTGCGACAGGCCCGGATCGGGGGCGACGTTGACGAGCACGAACTTGTCTGCCTGGGCCGGCAGGAAGGCGGTCGGGATCGATGGCACGAGCACCGCCGCACCGACGAAGCTCGCCACCGCGAGAGCGAGCACGGCCGGTCGGTGGCCGAGCGACCAGCGAAGGATCCGGACATAGGTTTGCTGCAGCCGGCCCTCCCGGTGCTCACCCGGTGTGGCGCGGCCAACCAGGTACCGGCCGAGCACCGGCGTGATCGTCAGCGCGACGATGAGCGACGCGAGCAGGGCGACCGTCACGGTGATCGCGAACGGCAGGAACAGCTGGCCGGTGATCCCCCCGACGAGGCCGAGCGGGACGAAGACCGCAACGGTCGTGAGGGTCGACGACGTGATCGCCGAGGCGACCTCGCGGGTCGCCGTGATGACCGCCTCGGCCGGTGGCTCCCCGCCGATCCGGACGTGCCGGTAGATGTTCTCGAGCACGACGATCGAATCGTCGACCACCCGCCCGACCGCGACCGCCAGGGCGCCGAGGGTGATGATGTTGAGAGTCAGGTCGCCGACCTTGAGGGCCCCGAGCGCGACGAGGACCGACAGCGGGATCGATAGCGCCGCGACGAGCGTGGTCGGAACGTGGGCAAGGAACAGGAAGATGACAAGGACCGCGAACAGCGCGCCCAGGAGGCCCTCGCGCACGAGTCCTTCGATCGACTTGTCGATGAACGTCGACTGATCGAGGATCGGAACGACCTCGAGGCCGGGCGGCAGATCCGCCAGCAGCTCATCGAGTCGGTCCTGGACGGCGTGGGCGACCTCGACGGTCGCGGCCTGCTCGGTCTTGGCGATCGCCATCCCGATGCTCGGCTTGCCATCGGTCCGGGACACACCGCCACTCCCGCTGGTGGCCACCGAGACATCGGCGATCTCACCAAGCCGCACCGGGACCGGCTGCTGCGGGCCGGGCTGGGAGGAGCTGCCGGGCGCTGGCTGCGGCGCCGAGGCAACGCCGACGATCAGATCTTCGATGGCGCTCGTCTCGGCGAACCGATGGACGACGCGGACGGGCACCGCCTGACCGTTTGTCGTCGCGGTCCCGGCCGGCAGTGAGAACTCGTTGGCCTGGATGGCACCGATGAGCTGGTTGACGGCGATCCCCTTGAGCGCGGCCTGCTCGGGATCGACCTCGACGATGACCTCCGGGTCGGATGCGCCGAACAGTTCGACGCTGTAGACGCCCTCGATCTTGGTCAGCTCGGGCACGATCCGATCGCGGGCGAGCGCAGTCAGCTCGCCCTGGTCGAGGTCGCCGCCGCCGAGACTCAACTGGACGACCGGCAGGCTCGTGATGTCGACGGCCGCAACGCGTGGCGACTGGACGCCTTCCGGCAGGGTCGCCTGGCGGATGCCTTCGTCGATCTGCCGGGTCACCTCGGCGAAGTCCAGCCCGTACTCGAACTGGGCGACGACGACCGAGATCCCGGCTGCCGAGATCGACTGCTGCTGATCGAGGCCCGCGACGTTGGCCACGACCTGTTCGACGGGGCGGGTCACCCGCTCGACGACGTCTTCCGGGCCGCTCCCCGGATAGACGGTGATCACGGTCACGACCGGCAGCTCGATCTCGGGCGTGAGCTCGGTCCGCGTCTGGCTGGTCGCGTAGATCCCGCCGATCGCGATGAACAGGGCGAGCATGATCGTCACGCTCGGGCGGGCGGCGGCAAGGCGGGTCAGGGCGGTCATCGATCTCCTCGTTGGTGGGGCGGGGGTCAGCCGGCGGCCTTCGCAGGCGGCGATTCCTCGACCACGCGCCGCACGGCGACGATCAAGTGGTCCAGGGCTCGTTCGACGATCAGCAACTCGCCTTTCGACAGCTCTGTGAGCACGCGCTCGAGACGGAGCCGCCCGATCTCGAGGAACTCCCGAAGGACGGCTTCCCCGTCGCCGGTGAGTCGGCAGATGACGCGGCGGCGGTCGGCGTCCCCGGACTGCCGCGAGACGAGACGGGCCCGGACCAGGCGATCGATCAAACCGCTGGCGGACGAGATCGTGACGCCCAGCAAGGTCGCGACCTCGCCGACGTGTCGAGGGCGCGACGACAGGAGCACGAGGGCATACAACTGGCGCATCGTCAGATCTGGCTGCGCGGCCGGTACGGCGCTCTCGAGCTGGGTCGCAAGGGTGAGCATCGCCTGGTCTCGGTCGAGGATCCGGGCGATGATCGTGGCCCGCAGCGCGACGGGGGAGGGCCCTGGGTTGGCGCTGCTCACAGGGGAAGCAGGGCGGCGGCGACGCCTACTGCAGCGCCGGTCGCCAGCGCGCCGATCGCGATCTGGGCCGCTCGCCGCCGATCCTTCATCGCAGCCGCCCGATCCGTGATCGATCGCGCGCTCCCGAGGGCGTCGAAGTTGAAGATCCCGCGGAAGCCGAACGCGGCGCAGAACCGAAACCGGGCCTGGAGGTAGCCAGATGCCGCGCCGGCGGCGGGGAGCGCGATCAGAAGCCGAGCGAGGGGCGGGGCGTCGACCGCAATGAGGACGGCGAAGAGCGCCAGTGTCGCGAGTAGACCGGCGTGGCCGGACCGCCGGCGGCGGGCGATCTCGGCCGGGCCGATGTTGCACGCGCCGGGCGCATATTCCAGCTGGAGGTCATAGCGCGGCAGGCGGGCGTCGACGGCGAACGAGACGGTCATGGCAGTGCTCCGTATGGTCCAAACAGTTGGGAGGATACCAAGCTTTCACCTCAGGCGTTGAACTGTGTTTCCGGGAGCCACCGCCGGTCTAGGTGGGGCCGAGGATCCGCTGCGGGCGGAAGGCGTCGCCGCCGTTGACCAGGTAGCTCCAAACGAACGTATGGGGCAGGGAATGTGGGCTGACACGGGCCGGTGATCCCGGCCGCGTCTTGAGGCGCTTGAGGGCCTGCTGCATCCCTCGCCAGTCGAGGGCCTGCGTCGGCCGATGAAGAAGCGGCGCCTCCGGGCTACCCGGGCCACGCTGGCCGAGGTACCGGACGAACGCCCCGCCGGCGTCGCGCCAATCGGCACGATCATCAGCGTTGATACCGACAAGAAGAGCTTGTCGGGCGGTTCCGCCACGGCGGCCGGGGAGCCTGACAGCTGGAGTCCTCCGCCCTACTGGACTCCGTGCCGCGCGACCGAGTCCGCCGGCACCTCCGCCCGTTCGTCCATACCGTAGTCGCGAACAACCTCAGCGATCCGAAGGCGGTAATCGGCGAAGATCATCGCGCGCCCGGCTTCCTGCGCGGCGCGATGGGCCTCGAGGGTGCGCCAAGCGGTCACGGCCGCCTCGTCACGCCAGAACGAGAGCGATAGGATCCTGCCCGGCTCCGCCAGGCCCTCGAAGCGCTCGATCGAGATGAACCCATCCATCTCGTCGAGCAACGGTCGTAGTCGAGCGGCCCAATCGAGATAGGCCTCTCGCCGGCCCGGAGCGGGCCGGACCTCGAAGATGACGGCGATCATGACGCCCTCGCCACGGGCTCCAGGATCCTCGCGCAGGATCAGTCGCCGTTCCGTGGCGAAGTCGAAATTCGCACGAGCCTCCGGATCGGCCTTGAGCCGCGCGCGGTACGCCTCGTACTCGGCGAGGCTCGAAAGGCCGATGAGGCCCCAGGCGATGTCGTTGGTCCCCTCGTCGGGCATGAAGTAGCCGAGGAGATGGCCACCACAGCGGGGGATGATCCCGAGCCAGGCCTCCGCGTACGAGCGGAAGGCATCGCGCTGGAAGGGGTCGATCTGGTAGCGAATGAAGCAGGTCACGGTCATGATGTCCACGGTACGCGCCGACATCGTCGATATGGTTCGTCTGTCATCGAACCGTCGCCGTCGGGATGGCGGTATCATTGATGGATGTACGACGGACCCGATATCGTCGTGATCGCGTCGCTTATCGGCGACCGCGCCCGGGCCGACATGCTGACTGCGCTCATGACCGATCAGGCCCTGACCGCCACGGAGCTGGCCGCGATCGCCGCGGTGACCAAGCCGACCGCGAGTGCGCACCTTGCGAAGCTGCTCGAGGCCGGACTCGTGAGGGTCGAACCGCTGGGACGGCACCGATACTTCCGTCTTGCCGACCGCGACGTCGCGGCCCTCCTCGAAAACCTGATGGGCGTCGCGTTCCGGACCGGTGCCGTTCGACTGCGATCTAGCCCGCGCGAGCCCGCGCTGCGCAAGGCCCGCGTCTGTTACGACCATCTTGCGGGCGACCTTGGCGTGCTGGTGTTCGATCGCCTCGAGGCCCACGGCCACGTTCGCCGCGACGGCGAGGCGCTCGTCCTCACCGAGGCGGGTCGGGCCGCCTTCGTCGACTTCGGGATCGATCCGGGGGCGATCACCACGTCGCGTCGGCCGCTTCTAAGAGCGTGCCTCGACTGGAGCGGGCGCCGCCATCACCTCGCCGGGGGCCTCGGGGCGGCGCTGCTCGACCAGTGCCTGGCGCACGGTTGGGCGCGGCGCGTGCCGGACTCCCGTATCGTGACCTTTAGTCCGACGGGCGAGCGCGCGCTCGAATTGTCCTTTCCTGCCTGAACATACCAGAGAGGGTGCCCGCCGACTGAGTCGTCCCTCTCGCGCGCGGCTTGTCGCCGCACGACCCCATGGCAATCAGTACCGCGTGGTTAACCGCGGCGATGTCCGGCGTCGCGCCGTACGAGCGCGACCTCAATCTCGGCGATCGCCGGTCTTCGTGACCGGAGCCAGCCCGGCCGGGGCAGGGGACGGCCCTGGTGATTCTTGTGGGCCTCGTATGTTCGGCGCTCGTCTTCGCCGCCTTCCGGCCGTGCGCCGCGTGTACCGTCCGGCGCCGGTCAGTGCGGCTGGTGCGGGCCGGCCACGACGCCGAGCGTGGCGGCCACCTCGTCAAGTTGCTCTTCGGTGAGCAGGCCGGTGAAGTGGGCGCGGATTCCGCGTAGGTGGGTGCGCGCCGCCGCGCGGACGCGCGCCCGACCGGCATCGGTCAGGGTGGCGTGCACGACGCGGGTGTCGGTGATGCTTCGGTCGCGCCCAACCAACCCGCCAGCGACCAGTCGATCGACCACGCGGGTGAGGCTGCTGGGAGAGAGCATCGCGCGCTGGGCGAGGTCCGTCATCCGTAGCCGCCGATCCGCTGCTCGCGCCAGCCGGACCAGGACGTCGTAGTCGCCGAGGCTGATGCCGTGCTCAACGCGCAGCTCCGTGTCGAGTCGGCGCGTCACCTTGTCGTGGGCGTGCAATAGCGCCTGCCAGGCCGCCAGCTCCCGCTCGCTCAGCCGGTTCACGGGCGCAGCGCCAGCCTGACCGCCAGGCCGACGAGGACCACGCCGGTGACCCGTGTCAGGGCCGGCGCGAAGCGCTCCCAAGCCCAGAGCCGGAGGCCCGCGGCGAGGATGGCGTAGGTCGTGAACCAGGTCAGCGCGAGGACGGCAAAGATCGCGCCCAGCACCAGTGCCTGGGGCGTCGCGTCGCGCGCCGGGTCGATGAACTGCGGCAGCATGCTCGTATAGAAGACGATCTGTCCGGGATGCAGCAGGTTGCTGATCATGCCGATTCTGAACGGGTTCGTCGAGGTCCGATGCGCCGGCTCGGCATTGCCGTCGCCGGTGAGCGTGCCCGCATCGCGTGCCAGCAGCGCGCCGAGGCCGACCCAGGCCAGGTAGCCGGCACCCACCCAGCGGATCACGCCGAGCAGTGCTGGTGACGCATCGAGCAGCGCGGCGATGCCGACCGCCGCGCCGAGTGCCCAAGTGGCGGAGCCGGTCGCGATGCCGAGCGCCGTGAGTAACCCGGCGCGACGGCCGCCGGCGAGGATGCTGCGGGTGACGAGCACGAGATCGGGGCCCGGCGTGACGATGATGAGCGCGGCGACACCGGCGAAGGCGAAGAGGCCGTCCATCGGCTCAGCCGTCCGCCGCGGCGGCGACGAGCTGGTCCCCGACGAGATCGATCCAGCGCCCGAACGCGGCGAGCAGCCCGGCCAGCCGGCGCTCGACCGCGGGATCGGCGAGGTGGCCGTCGGCGTCGAGCGCGGTCGCGGCGCGGGCGATGAAGAGCTGCGGCTGGGGCATGACGAGCGCGCCGGCCGCGGTCAGCGTGTGGCGCAGCTCCTTCTGCGCGTAGCGCGTGCCCCACGGCCCGTCGGTCGCGCCCAGGATCGCGACCGGCCTGCCATCGAGCACCCCGCCGCCATCGGGCCGCGACAGCCAGTCGACCACGTTCTTCGTCACGCCCGGGATCGACTGGTTGTACTCCGGCGTGGCGATCAGCAGCCCGTCGGTACGGCCCACCAGGTGCCGCAGCGAGGCGACCGCACCCGGCCCATCCGGCACTTCGGCCTCGAGGTCCTCGTCGAACAAGGGGATGCGGGCGATGTCGTCGAACACGTCGATGCGCATCCCCGATGGTGCCAGTGGCACGGTCGCTGCCAGCAGGCGGCGGTTGAGTGAATGGGTCCGCAGGCTGCCGGCGAACGCGGCGATGTCGAAGGTCATAGTTGATCGGTATCCTTCGCAACGGAATAGTTACGATGCGAAGGATAGCACGCATTGTGCGGGAGGTGATCGGGCCCGGGGCGTGATGTACGGCGGGGATTGGCCGATCTCCCTTCGACCATTGCGCGACGACCAACGTAGCCAGGTGCTGGGCGGCAAAGCGGCCAAGTTCTGCGGAATCCCGCGGGGCCAGACGCGCTGATATCCGCCCGCCTGCTGTCGAGGCCCAAAGTGACTATGGACATTGATGTCCTGTCATGGTATTCATGATTGGTCATGGGTTGGACATTCCTCACCAGTCACGGTCAGGTGCTGCTGGCGGTCGCGGCCGACCCTCATCGCACGATCCGTCAGATCGCCGACGAGGTCGGCATGACCGAACGGGCCACGCACCGAGTCATCTCGAGCCTCGGCGAGGCCGGGTACCTCGAACGGATCCGCGTCGGCCGCCGGGTCCACTACGGTCTCAATCTCCATCTGCTGCAGAAGGAGCAGATCGAACGGACACGCCTCGTCCGCGAGATGGTCTCGCTCCTGACTGCGACGACGCCGAGTGCGACGACCAACGAGCGCCCACGGGACGGCCTGACCGGATGACCGCGCTTCAGACGAGCAGAATCCAACGACCGGACTTACGGGCCCTCGCGAACGACCGGGACCTGACCAGTGGCGAACAGTCGCTGCTCGATGCCGTCCCCGGCGCCATCATCGCCGTCGACGCCGCGGGCCTCGTCAACGGCTGGAACACGGCTGCCGAACACCTCTTCGGCGTGCCACGAGCGGCCATCCTCGGCCACCCGCTCCTCGACCACGTGCCCTATCGGCTGCATGAGGGCGATGAGGCAGACATTGGCGCCGTCCTCGATGAGGGTCGGACGTGGAAAGGGACGGCGACGGCCGCGGATCGTTCCGGCGCGACCCTCGAGCTGCGCTTCACGGCGGCGCCCCTGCAGGGGGCCGACAGCCGGGACGGCTACCTCATCATCGTCCAGGACATCTCCCGCGCCGTCCACGTCGGGCGGAGCAGCGATGCCGGCGAGGCTCGCTTCCGGGAGTTCGTGGCGGCCGGGCCGGGCCTCGCCTTCATCAAGGACGGCGAGGGCCACTATCTGTTCGCCAACGATCATGCGCTTCGACTGATGGGCGAGCCGCCCGCATCAGTGTGGCGCGGCAGGACCGACGACGACGTGTGGCCATCGGACGTTGCGGCCCAGATCCGTGACAGCGACGCGACCGCCCTCGTCCGCGGGTCACCCGTAGAGTATGAGCTCATCGTGTCCGCCCCCGACGGGATCCACACGGTCCTGATGTCGACATTCCCGCTCCGAGGGGCGAACGGCAAGCGGCTGCTGGGGAGCGTCGGGCTCGACATCACCGATCGGGTGCGCACCGCGAGCGAGGCGCGCCTCAAGGGCGACCGGCGCGATGCATTGCGCGCGCTCGAGCGCGCCGCCGTGGCGGACACCCTGGTCCGCCTGCGGGCGGTCGTGGGCATCGACGACACCGCTGCTGCGATCTGTCG
>JBPPMZ010000131.1:0-20551 GCA_051306295.1 Candidatus Limnocylindrales bacterium | reverse complement strand
CGCCACCAGGAGACACGCACCATGAGCCCCGACGATGTCGTCGCCCGGATCGACCCCCAGGAGGTCGTCGACCTCGCCCTGGCCCTCGGCAATATCGACAGTCCGACCGGGAGCGAGGGGGCGGCCGGCCGCTTCGTCCGGGATTGGCTGACCGACAACGGATTCCGGCCGCGGACCTTCGCCCTGACCGAGGACCGCATCAACGTCGCGGCCTGGATCGATGGCACGGGCGGCGGATTCAGCCTGATCTTCAACTCGCACCTGGACACGACGCTTCGACCGGATGCGACATGGTCCGCAAAGGACCCGAACGATCCGCTCTATCACTCGGCCTGGGTGGAGGGGGACGAGATCTTCGGCGACGGCGTCGTCAACGACAAGGGCCCGATGGCCGCCTTCCTCGTCGCCGGCAAGGCCATCCTCCAGGCGGGCTTCCCGCTCAAGGGCGACCTCATCGTCAGCGCGGTGGCCGGCGAGATCTCGCGCGAGCCGATCGAGGAGTGGCAGGGCCCGGCCTACCTCAGCAAGGACCTCGGCGCCCGGTTCATGGTCACCCACGGCGCCGTCGCCGACTACGCGCTGGTCGCCGAGGGAACGGGCTTCGGCATCGTCGGGATCGAGCCCGGCAAGGCCCACTTCAAGGTCACGGTCTTCACCGATACGCCGCGCTACTACACGCCGTACCTGCCCCGCCCCACCGGTATGACCGACGCGCCCAACGCGATCGTCCGGACCGCGGCGGTGATCGAGGCGTTCGAGCGCTGGGCCTACGACTATCAGGTGGCCAACCGGTACGAGGGCGCCAACGGCGTGATCGTCCCCAAGGCGTCGATCAACGCGATCCGGTCCGGCTATCCCTACAGCCTGACCAGCGCCCCGCAGTTGTGCTCGTTCTACGTCGACACGCGGATCCTGCCCGGCGCCAATCCGCTCGACCTGCGCGACCAGCTGCGCGCTCTGTTGCGCGAGGTGGGCGTGGACGGGACGGTGGAGTTGTTCCTGTACCGCCCCGGGTTCGAGGCGACCGGGGCCGAGCGCCTGATCGAGACGGTCCGGCGCGTCCACGACCAGGTCTTCGACACGCCGCCGGCGATCGTCGGGGAGCCGGTGACCAGCATGTGGCGCGATACCAACGCGTTCAACGAGCTGGGCATCCCGGCCATCAGCTATGCCCCACGCTCGGCAAGCCACGCGGCTCGGAAGTCATTCAAGGTCAAGGACCTGACCGACGCGTCCATCGCGTACGCTCGCATCGCCATGGACCTGTGCAACCAGGATCGACCTGCCGGCTGGCCGCTGGGCGCGCATCGCAACCGCGAGATCGCCGCCAGCGTGGCCGGTGTCGGGCCGACCTGACCGGGAGGTCGAAGTTGGCCGGGCGGAGCGGACACTACGCTGCCCTCGAGGTGAGCCCACAGGCGAGCCAGCGCGAGATCCGTGCCGCCTATCGTCGGCTTGCCCGCGCGACCCATCCGGATGGGCATGACGGCGACCCGGCACTGGAGCGCCGCTTCAAGCGCATCGCTCGAGCGTACGAGGTGCTCGGAGATCCACGTCGTCGCACGGCCTACGACGAGCGCCTGACGCGGGGCCGGTTCGCCGCACCCGGCACGGCCGGGTCCGCCACCTACACCGTCGGCACCGGACCGATCTACCACAGCGACCTCGGGCACCACAGCGACTTCTACCAGGAGGGCGATCCGCTCTCGGTCGCGGAAGCGGCAACCCTCGTGCGACGCGATGGCGGCTGGCTTCGGCGAGCCATCCGAACGGGTCGGCTCCGTGCGACACGCAGCGACCGGGGCTACCTTCTCCGCAGGCGCGACGTGGAACGACTCGATCGAACCGCCCGGCGCCGGACCACGGCGCCGGCGCGGCCGAAGCTGGAGGCTGAGATGGATACAAGCGAAGCTTGATTGGGTACAATGTGACGGACCGGACGATGGCCATCGTCGGACTGCAGCACCACCTTGGAGGACGACGATGACCACGATCGGCTACGCCGCGATGCTCGAGCAGTTCCACCCAACCGAGCTGCTGGATTGGTGCGCCCAGGCCGAGGCCGCCGGCTTCGAGGCCGGCTTCATGGTCAGCGAGCACTTCCACCCGTGGACGCCCCAGCAGGGGCAGAGCGCGTTCGCGTGGTCGTTCATGGGCGCGCTTGGCCAGCGCACCTCCCTGCGATTCGGGACGGCGGTCACGTGCCCGGGCTTCCGCTACCACCCGGCCGTCATCGCCCATGCCGCGGCGACCCTGGGCGCCATGTACCCCGGTCGCTTCTATCTGGGCCTGGGTGCCGGCGAGGCGCTCAACGAGCACGTCATCGGCGGGGTCTGGCCGGAGGTGCCGATCCGCAGCGCGATGATGTTCGAAGCCATCGAGGTCATCAACAAGCTGTTCACGGGCGAGGTCGTCCGCCACGACGGCAAGTACTTCACCCTGGAGCGAGCCAAGCTCTACACCCGTCCCGAGCAGCCGGTCCCGATCTACGTCGCGACGGCCGGTCCGGTCAACGCCAAGAAGACCGGCAAGTTTGCCGACGGGATCATCACGGTCGGGGCGGCCGACGAGAAGATGGGCATGATCTGGGGCAAGTTCGAGGAAGGCGCCCGGGAGGTCGGCAAGGACCCGTCAAACGCCCCCAAGATGCTCCAGATCCACGTCTCCTGGGCGCGCACGGACGAGGAGGCCGTCGAGAACGCGATGGTCGAGTGGCCCAACGGCGGGATGGCCTTCTTCCCCAAGCAGGACATCAAGAACCCCGAGGACTTCGCCGGCATCGCCAAGCTCGTCCGGCCGGAGGACTTCAAGAACCGGGTGCTCATGACCAGCGACCTCGAAGTCCACACGCAGCACATCCAGCACTACGTGGACATGGGCTACGACGAAGTGCACCTGCACAACGTCGGGCGCAACCAGGCGGAGTTCATCGAGGTCTTCGGCAAGGAAGTCATCCCGAACCTGCGCCTCGGCTGAGCCCGACCAACGTCCGTTCGAGCGTCGGCGTCAGCCCGATGACGGCCTGGATCGCCGACTGGCGACCACCGCGGCGCTGAACGCGACGGTCAGACCCGCGGCTGCCAGGACCCCGGGCGTGCCCGCGGCGACCGCCACCGACCCTGCCGCGATGGGGATCACGACCTGTCCGACGCGGTTGCCCAGCAGTCGCAACGACATCGCGGTGCCGCGTGCGCTCGCCGTCGCGCGCGCGGCGACCCACGACATGGTCATCGGCTGACAGACGCCGAGTGTCAAGCCGGCCACGGCCATCACCGGGAACATGACCGGCAGCGGCACGATCGCAAGGGCCACGACGGCCACCGCAGCGATGCTCAGGCTGCCGAGCATGAGCGACTCGCGCCCGAAGTGGGCGACGAGCCGACCCAGGAACAGGCGGGATGCCATCGACGCGCCAGCGCGGACCGCCAGGAGCGCGCCGATCGTGGCCACGCTGATCCCTCGCTCCTCGCCGAGGGCCGGTAGATAGACGACCAGGACATCCATCGTGGCGAGCACGGTCATGCTTGCGAGCATCGCTGGGGCCATGCCCGGCATGCGCAGGATGGACAGGATCGGGGGACGGGCCGGCTCGTCTGCCGAGCGCGGCACGGCCGGGCCCGGATCGCGTCGCCATTGCAGCACGATGAGCGGGACGGCCAGCACGGCCAGACCGGCCCCGAACCAGAGCGCCAGCCGGGTCCCCTCGACCGAACCCGACGCCGCGATGAGCCCGGCGGCGGCCGGTCCGATGAGTTGCCCGAGGGAGGCAACGAACGACAGATTCCCGAAGCGCCGGTCGTAGGTGCTAGCTGGACTGCGACTGCCGACGAGGGTCTGGTCAGCGACCACGAAGATGAGCTGGCTGAGCCCGAGCAGGCCGATGCACACGACGAGGGCGATCGGCTCGGCCATGATCGACACGAGCACCGCCGCCGCCGCCAGCCCGGCCGTGGATCCCAGCAGGAAGGGGAACTCCCCGTGGCGGTCGATGCGCCGGCCGATCGAGAGGGCGAAGATGACCGGCGCCACGGCGAACGCGGCCGCCACGATCCCCAGCGAGCTGACCGGCATCCCGATCTCGAGGGCACGGTAGGAAGCCATCGGCCGGACGACGGCGGTGGCGGCCTGGAGCAGGGTCGCGACGAGGAGCAGGCCCAGGAACCAGCGCGCGCCGGCGTCCGGGCGGCGCATCAGGCGTGACCGGCGACGAGGTCCGCGAGCCGATCGATGAGCCCTGGATCCGGGGTGCAGGGCCGCAGGATGAACTCGTCGAGGCCCATCGCCGCCTGGCGGTCCAGGACGCTCCGCAGGGCCGCCGGCGTGGTCGGGATCCCGCGCAGCCGTCGCTCCGCAAGGGCTGGGTCGAAGGCGTACGACGTCCGGATGTAGGCGGCCGCCTGCGCGTCGGCGTTCGGGCCGAGGGCCACATAGCTCGACCCGAGCCAGCGCGGAGTGCCCGCGCGACCGGCGACCGTCCACGCCTCCGTGATCGATCGCCATAGGGCGATCATCCGCTCCGGGTCGCCGCCACCAGGCGCCATGAACCCATCGCCGAACGCGGCGATACGCCGCGCGACGGCCGGCACGTAGCCCCCGATGAGCAACTCCGGCCCGTCCGGGCGGGCGGTAGGGACCCCGATCGGACCGATACCGGCCCGGCTATCGAGCGCTTCACCAGACCAGATCCGGCGCAACAGCGGCAGCTGTTCGTCGAGTCGCCGACCGCGCCGCTCGAACGCGGTGCCGGAGGCCAGGTAGTCGTCCGGCCGGATGCCGACACCGACCCCGAGGCTCAGCCGACCGCCGGAGAGCGCGTCGATGGATGCGGCCTGCCGGGCGAGCAGGGTCGTCTCTCGGGTCGGGGCAAGGACGATGCTGGTCAGCAGGCGGATCCTGTGCGTGACCCCGATCACCGAGGCGAGCGCGACCAGGGGCTCATGGGCTGGGAAGACCACCCGATCGAGGACCGCCAGGCTGACGAACGGTCCTGCATCGGCCCGCCGCGCCCAGTCCATCAGGTCGTCGGGCGACAGTGCATCCGCGCGCGTTGGCAACCCGATCCCGACGCGCATCCGGGTCGCTCAGGCCCGCGCCAGCTCGCGCGCGGCGATCTCGCCGACCAGCATCGCCGAGAGGTTCGTATTCGCGCGTGGGACGGTCGGCAGGACGGAGGCGTCGGCGACACGGAGGCCGCGCACGCCATGGACGCGGAGCTGCGCATCGACGACGGCACCCGGGTCGCCGATGGGCCCGATGCGGCAGGTGCCGACGCCGTGGTAGTACGAGATGTAGCTCTGGCGGACGTGGTCGGCCGGGTCCGTCCCCGGCGGGGGATCCAGGAGCTCACCGTAGAACGCTGCGAGCGCTGGGTGTGCCACCAGGCGCTGCACGAGATCGAGACCGCCGAGCATCGCGGCGAGGTCGCCGGGGTGACGGAGGAGCGCTGGTTCGACGATCGGCAACTCCGCCGGGTCGGCGGAAGCGAGGCGGACCCGCCCCTGTGAGCGATGCTCGAGCAGGCGGATCGAGACGGGCAGGAGCGGTGGCAGGCCCTCCATCCGGATCGATGGTTGCATGAAGATGTGCAGGTCGGGCACCGCCCTCTCCGGGTCACTCCTGGCGATCAGGCGAACCTTGGGGATGACATAGTCCTCGCGCAGGTCAGTCGTGCCCTGGAACGTGACGTATACGACGGCATGGTCCTGGTATCCGTGCCCCACGCCCTCGAGGTCGACCTTCGGGGCGATCCCGAGTCGCTCGAGATCGGCGGTCGGCCCGATGCCCGACAGGAGGAGCAACTGCGGCGTGTGGAATACGCCCGCGGACAGGATCACCTCCGGCGCGTCGTACCGGATGACCGCCCCATCCACCCCGCGTGCCTCCACGCCGGTCACCCGGTCACCCTCGAGACAGACCCGGGTCACGGCGGTGTCGGCCACGACCGTCAGGTTCGGTCGCCCTCGCGCCGGGTCCAGGTAGGCGTTCGCACTGGACTGACGCCGGCCGTCCACCAGGCTGTACGGGGATGCGCAGACGCCGAATGGCTCCGGCACGTTCAGGTCATCGCAACGTGGCAACCCCAGCTCGGCGGCGGCCTCGAGCAAGGCGCGGACCGGCGGGTCGGCTGGATCGTCCAGGCGATAGCCTCGATGCAGGAGGATCGGGCCGGAATCGCCATGGATCGGGCTGTCAGCGAAGTCGGGATCGGTCTCGATGGCGCGCATGAGCGGAAGCAGCGCGTCGTAGGACCATGCCTCACCGCCATACCGGGTCCACGCCTCGAAGTCAGCCGCCATCGGTCTGACGACCGCCAGGTTGTTGACCGATGAACCGCCGCCCATGATCCGACCGGAGAGCAGCGGGAAGGTCGATCCGTCGGAGCGCTCGACGTCGTACATCCGGACGTACGGCGACTCGAGGATGAGGGCCGATTGGCGCTTGGGATCGGCGACGTCATCCGGGACCGGCTGCGGGTCCGGGCCCTCCTCGATAAGCAGGACGCGACGGCTCGGGTCCTCGCTGGCGCGGCCCGCGACCACGCAGCCGGCGCTTCCGCCGCCGACGACGATGCAGTCGAAGCGGCCCGCTGCCGGCGTCACGTGGTGCCGGCCTCCAGGCGGGAGCGCAAGCACTTGGTGACCTGGCCGATCATGACCCCCGCGGTCGCGCGCAGGACCATGTCCCCGATGATCGCCAGTCGACCCTTGGTCGTGACGGTCGCGGTGTAGTCGACCGTCGTCTGATCGGCCGAGTCAGCGCGGAGCGTCGCCTCGATATGGGCGACGACCCGGCTCCCGGTCATCGAATCGGTGCCCTCGACGTCGACGACGAGGTCCCCGGGGGGATCCATCCGGGTGATGACCGATCGGAATGAGAACTGACCATCGATCGGCCCGACCGCGACACGGACCGTTCCCTCGAAGGTGCGTGCATCGATCTGCCGGACGTCGCTGACGCCGGGCACGCAGGCTGCCAGGTCCCGCGGATCGACGACCACTCGCCAGACCGCTTCAGTGGCGGCCGCGATCTCGATGCTCCCGTTGATCTTCATCTGCCGGTCTTGCCTCACTTGTGTGCAACGGTGATGGTATTGCATACAAGCCGCGGCCGGGACGGTCAGCCAGGAGGGCCACCTCCTGGTCTGGCGACCAGGATCTCCGAGGCGCCGCGTCGGGCGACAAGCCGCACGTCGAAGCCGGCGGCATCGAGCAGGCCGGCGGCCATCGACGCTCGGGCCCCGGACTTGCACAACACGGTCAGCGTGCCCGGGCCGCGGACCTCTCCCAGACGGCCCATGAGCTCGCCGAGAGGGATGGTCAGGGCCTCGTCGAGTCGACCGTCGTCGCGCAGCTCATTGGGGTCGCGGACGTCGAGCAGGCGACCGGCCGTCCCCGCGGCCACCTCTTCGGCGACGGTCCGCGCCGCGACGACCGGGTAGGAAGACATCGGCCCGCCATCGGCGGCCCACGCGTCGACGCCGCCGTCCAGCACCCCGACGACCCGGTCGTAGCCGATGCGCAGCAGGCCGGCCACGGCCTCCGCGCCTGCCTCGACGACGGGCTCAGGAAGGACGAGCACGAGCGGCGACCCGAACGGCACCAGCCACCCGACGTAGGACGCGAACGTTTCCCCGCCCTCGATGCCCAGGGAGCCATCGATGTGGCCGGCCGCGAACGCCTCCCGGCCGCGCGCATCCACGATCACGGCCCCGGCGGCGACTGCCTGGCGCACGCCGACTGGATGCAGCATCGGCGGCACCGGTGCGGATCCCAGGAGCACCGGACCTGCCCGGTTCAACGGTGCCATCTCGCGGTAATAGGTCGGGTACGGGCCGAAGCCGGCCAGGACCGTGGCCCGGAAGGCTTCGCCATCCATCGGCAGCAACAACGGATTGCCCGCCAACTCGTCGCCGACCGACGTCGTGCGACCGCGCGCGACGGGACCCGCCGCACAGAAGCTGCCGCTGCCGTGGGTGGGCAGGATGTGGACCGACGGGGGCAACGCCGCCAGGGAGCGCAGGGTCCGGTACTGCGCGGCCGTCAATTCGTCCGTGGCCGCCGGACCCAGCAGGTCCGTGCGCCCGGCACTCCCCACGAGCAGGCTCCCGCCGGTGGCGATGGCGACCGGCCCGTCCCGCACGGCCTCGAGCGGCACGATGTCCCAGGCCAGGTGCTCGGGGGTGTGCCCGGGCGTTGCGCGCGCCACGAAGCGGAGCCCGCCGACGTCCAGCGCATCGCCGTCGTCCATCGGTCGGTGGGCGAACGCATAACCGCCCCGGGCCGGAGCCAGGATCTCCGCACCGACCGACGCGCGCAGTTCCAGGGCACCGGACAGGTAGTCGTTGTGGACGTGCGTCTCGAGGACGTGGGTGATCCGCCAGCCCCGCTCGGACGCCGCCGCTGCGAGACGCCAGGCGTCACGCGGAGGGTCGATCGCGATGGCCTCGCCCGCGTCGTTCGCGACGAGATGCGTGGCGTTGCCGAGGCCTGGGGTGACGAGTGTCTCGATGTCCATCAGCGAACCCCATCGTAGACCGTCTGGCCCAGGCCGACCGCGAGGACCAGGCCCAGGGCCAGGATCGCCAGCCAGAGCGCCAGCCCAAGGGCCAGCGGACGCGGCCCGATGCCGACCGTCGCTCGCAGGTCCGCCGATGCCCCGACACCGGCCAGTGCGATCAGGATGAGCCAGCTTGCCGCTGCGGCCATCGACTCGGCAAGGGAGCCGCCCCACGGCACGCCGACGTCCAGGAGCCCGGTCGAACGAACCCCCGCCAGGACGACGAATCCGACGACGAACCACGGCACCGCACGACGCACGGCGACATGGGCCGGGACCGGACCGCGCGCTCCAGGGATGAGCAGGACCGCCCCAAGCAGCACGGGCGCGATGGCCAGGTTGCGTGTCAGCTTGACGATCGTGGCCACGTCACCCGCCGGCGGTGAGTAGGCGAAGCCCGTCGCGACGACCTGGGCCGTGTCGTTGACCGACAGGCCGGCCCACGTGCCGAACACGCCGTCGGTGAGGCCCAGGGCGTGCCCCACGACCGGCAGGACCAGTACGGCGACCAGCCCGAACAGGGTGATCGTCGACACGGCGTAGGTCGTCTCGCGGTCCTCGGCTCGCACGACCGGCGCGAGCGCCAGGATCGCCGAGTTGCCGCAGATCGCCATCCCGACCGCGATGAGCAGCCCGAGGCGGCTCGGCAGGTCCAGTCGCCGGGTGAGCCAGCGACCCACCAGCAGCCCGGCCGCGACGATGGCCACCGCCCCGAGCAGGGCGCCAGCCCCGCCCTCGAGGACGGCCCCCAGGGTCAGACGCGCGCCGAGCAAGGCGACCCCGATGCGCAACAGGATCCGAGCTGCCACCCGCGCGCCGGGCAACATCACCAGCCGCGCCACGGGGATGGATCCAACGGCCAGCCCGATCCCCAGGGACAGCGCGGTCTCGATGCCGAGCCCGGCGGCGCCCGCGGTCCAGCGCGCGATCACCGCGATGGCGACACAGGCGAGCAGGCCCGGGACAGCCCGGGCGACGACGAAGGAGGGTCGGGCGGGCGCGCCTACAGCCGGACCCGGGGCGGGCTGTCGCGGTCGAACATGTGGACCGTGTCCACGAATCGGACCTGCTTGGTCTGGTAGGCCATCACGAGGGAGTGCGTCCGGGCGCCGCCACCGAAGAAGCGCACCCCTTCGAGCAGGTCACCGGCCGTGACGCCGGTCGCCGCGAAGACGAGGTTCTCGCCGGGAGCAAGATCGGCCGTGTGGTAGACCCGCGACTCGTCGCCATGGCCCATCCGGGCGCCGCGCTCGCGCTCATCGTCGCTCCGATAGCGGAACCGGGCCTGGATCTCGCCGCCCAGGCAGCGCAGGGCGGCCGCGGTGATGACGCCCTCTGGCGCGCCGCCGGTGCCCATCACGGCGTGGACGCCGGTGCCCGACACGGCGCAGGAGATGGCGGCCGACAGGTCGCCGTCGCCGATGAGCTGGATGCGCGCCCCGGCCTCCCGCACCTCGGCGATGAGGTCGTCGTGGCGCGGTCGCTCCAGGATCACGACCGTGATGTCGCGGACCCGCCGCCCGAGCGCCTCAGCGATCCGCCCGAGGTTCTCGGTCGCGCTCTCGCGGATATCGACCTTGCCGGCCGCGCCCGGCCCCACGCACAGCTTCTCCAGGTAGGTGTCCGGGGCATGGACCAGTCCGCCGGACTCCGATGCGGCCAGCACCGTGATCGCGCCCGCCTGGCCATGGGCCACGAGGTTCGTGCCCTCCAGCGGGTCGACGGCGATGTCGATGGCGGGGACGGAGTCATCATCGGTCGTACGCCGGCCGACCCGCTCGCCGATGTACAGCATCGGCGCCTCGTCGCGCTCACCCTCGCCGATGACGATGCGGCCGGCGAACTCGATCTCGTCGAGCGTCGCGCGCATCGCGGTCGTCGCGGCCTGGTCGGCGGCGTCCTTTTCGCCGCGGCCCATGAACCGCGCCGATTCGATGGCCGCCGCCTCCGTGACGCGGACCATCTCCAGGGCGAGCAACTGTTCCATCTGGTCAGACCTCGGCTGCGCGGCGGTTGGGGACGGGGCTAATGGCGGAAGTGGCGACGACCGGTGAACACCATCGCGAGGTGATGCCGGTCAGCGACCTCGATGGCCATCTCGTCGCGGATCGAGCCGCCAGGCTGGATGATGGCCGTGACGCCGGCATTGGCCGCGGCCTGGATGCCATCGGGGAATGGGAAGTACGCGTCCGACGCGAGGACCGCGGTCTTGGCCCGGTCGCCGGCGCGGCGGAGGGCGATCTCCACCGAGACCTGGCGCGAGGCCTGCCCTGCGCCGATCCCGACCGTCGAGCCGTTGCGCGCCAGGACGATCGCATTCGAGCGTACGTGGCGGACGGCGCGCCACGCGAACAGCAGGTCGGTCAGCTCTTCGAGGGTGGGTCGTCGCTTCGTCACGACCTGGAGATGCCCGCGATCCAGGCCCAGCTCGTCCAGGCTCTCGACCAGCAGGCCGCCGGCGACGCGCTTGAAGTCCAGGTTGGCGATGCCGTAGTCGCGCATCCCCTCGGTCGGGTCGGGCGGGACGGCCAGGATCTCCAGCCCGGCCTTGGCGCGCAGGATGCCGATGGCGGACTGGCTGAAGCCCGGGGCGACCACGGCCTCGTACGAGTTCGCGGCGATCTCCCGGGCTGTGGCGCCATCGAGCTCGCGGTTGACCCCGACGATCCCGCCGAACGAGGCGACGGGATCCGTCTCCAGGGCGTGCCGGTAGGCCTCCACCAGCTCATCGTCGGACGCCAGGCCGACCGGGTCGGTGTGCTTCACGATGGCCACCGTCGGCGCCGTGTAGTCGCGCGCGATCCGATACGCCGCATCCAGGTCAAGGAGGTTGTTGAACGACGGTCGGGTGCCCTGCAACTGGGTGGCGTCAGCCAGGGTCGCGCTGCGATGCGTCGTCTCGCGGTAGAACGCCGCGCGCTGGTGCGGGTTCTCGCCGTAACGCAGGTCGTCGACCTTTTCGAGGACGATGGCAAGGCGACTCGGGAACACGTTCCCGGCGATCTGGTTGAGATACGCGGCGATCTCGGCGTGGTAGGCGGCGACCGTGCTGAACGCCTCCGCCGCCAGGCGAGCGCGCAGCTCAGGGCTGGCCCCACCCAGGCGCCGGATCTCGTCGACCACGACCGGGTAGTGCGACGGGTGCGGGACGGCGATCACGCCTGCCGCATTGCGCGCCGCCGCGCCCAGCAGGGCCGCGCCTCCGACATCGATCATCTCGATCGCCTCGTCGATCCCGACGAGCTTGGCGCCGATCGCCGGGGCGAAGGGCTTGACGTTGACCACGACGAGATCGATGAGCCCGATGTCCTGGGCCTCGAGCTCGGCGAGCTGCTCGGGGACGTCGCGCCGCGCCAGGATGCCGGCGTAGACGGCCGGGTGGAACG
Organism: Candidatus Limnocylindrales bacterium; assembly: GCA_051306295.1. Taxonomy (GTDB): domain Bacteria; phylum Chloroflexota; class Limnocylindria; order Limnocylindrales; family CSP1-4; genus SPCO01. Next base: position 8,609 of record JBPPMZ010000131.1, on the reverse strand, counting down.
TCTTCACCTGCCCACCGACGAGGGCCGGGACCGCGGTCAGTTCAGATACGCTGCCGACATCGACCCCCTCGGAGGCAAGATGCTCGCGCGTCCCATCGGTGGCGACGATCTCCACGTCCAGGGACTGGAGATCTCGAGCGAACGCGGCGATCCCGGCGCGGTCCGCGACTGACAGCAGAGCTCGCACCGGACTCGGGTCCTCCCATCGCGTAGCACTCGGTAGCGGGTCGGCGCGCATCGTCGGTGTCGTGATCGATGCGGGCTCGCGCCGGTGGATCGGGTCGAGTATAGCGTCCGACGTGGCATACTCCGGACGCTTCGTCGCCCATCCAGCCCGCCAAGCCTGAGGTCGCGCGTGACGCTCCCGCCCTGGGACTACCTCTTCGAGTCGTTCAACAGCAGGAACTTCCCGGACCTGTTCCACCCGACGTGGATCGCGTCGCTGGTCCTGCTCGTCGTGCTCGGCGTGCTCTACAACGTCCGGACGCGCGCCCTGCACAAGCACCCGCCCTACGTGGACCTCTGGGAGTGGCTGTGGTGGACCGGGCTGATCACGTTCAGCCTGTTGGTCGTCGAGGCGCTCTTCGTCTTCGACTTCATCCTGGTCCTGATCACGGCGATCATCGGCCTGGGCACGCTCGTCTGGATCCGCTTCGTTCGCTTCCCGCCGATGCTGCGCGCCCACGAGCAGCGCCTGGCCCGAGAGCGCTACTACACCAAGCAGAAGTTCGCCGACCCAGAGGCCACCATCCGACGCCGGGGTGGCCGCCGTCAGCCGCAGCGCCGCCGACGCCGCTGAGCGCTCGGCGTCGAGCGAGCGGAGGCCCGCCATGCCGATCGAGATCCGACGGTTCGGTGTCGGACATCGTCGACCCGATGGTCCGCCGGGCACGACCGGGGTGACCGGCCAGGTCGTCCACGCCGACGGCCGCGGCCTGGTCAGCGAACTGGCGTTCGCGCGCAATGCACGGATCGAACCGCACGCCAACCCGAACACCACCTGGCTCGTCGTCATCGAGGGCGGCGGCTGGGTCGGCGTCGGTGACGAACGCACCCGGGTCGCGGCCGGGGAGGCGATCCTCTGGCCGGCGGACATCCCGCACGCGGCCTGGACCGAGCACTCGGAGATGCGCGCCTTCGTGATCGAGTTCGCGGGGCCGGACGACGTCGCGTTCGGCGGGATCCTGGACGGCCAGGCGCGCGCCCTCGGCCCGGGCGAGGCCGGCCGTGGCGGCGTGGCCACGGCCGAAGGGAGTCTGCACCCGGACGCCTCGGGCTCCGTCCGCCGAGAACCGGACGCGGGCGAGCCGGCCTGAGCCGACCCGCCCGCGCGCTACCTGCTCCGGTGCCTGGGGACCGCTACTCCTCCATCGCGGCCAGGGCATCGAGCAGGTCGAGGAAGTCGTGGACCTGGTCCGTGGCGGGCAGGGCCCCCGCCTCGCGGAACGCCACGTCGGCCACATCCCGGAGCGACGTCCGGGCCATCCACGGGCTGGCGCGCAGGACCTCCGCGGTGGCCGCCACGATGGCGTCGCGTCGGAACGTCGGATCGGTCCGCCCGAAGACCCGGGCCAGGTCGCCGAAGCGGACGTCCGCGGCCAGGTCGTCGGCGCCGCCCTGTTCCGGGTCCGTCCAGCGCAGTCGGACCGTGGCCAGCACATCGTCCCGACCGACATCGTCCCGGAGCCGGAGGGCGTACAGGGCCGTCACGTCGTGGCCGGCCCCGATCGCGCCCGCATCGACCGAGTCGTCGGTGAAGTCGCGGTCATCGACGGCCCGGTTCTCGTAGCCGAGGAGTCGATACGCCGCCACAGCGTCGGGATCGAACTCCACCTGCGCCCGGGCATCCAGCGCGACCGCCTGGAGCGACCCGGTCAGATCCACGGTGAAGAGCCGCGTGGCCTCCTCACCATCGTTCACGTAGGCGTAGAAGCCGTCGCCGTCGTCGGCGAGCTGCTCCAGCAGGGCGTCGTTGTAGTCGCCCATCCCGACGCCGACGGAAATGAGCTCGATGCCGGCCGCGGCGTCCTCGCGGATCGCGCCCAGGATCCCGTCCGGATCCGTCAGCCCGACGTTGGCCACGCCATCGGAGGCCAGGAGCACGCGGTCGATGCCGTTCTCGGTCAGGGTCTCGCGAGCCAGGCCGTAGCCCAGGCGCAGGCCGGCCTCGAGGTTGGTGGAGCCGCCTGGCCGGAGGTCGTCGATCATCGCCCGGATGTCGTCCGCGCGCGACGCGTCGGTCGGTGGCAGGACGACCCGGGCGTCGTCGCCGAAGGTCACGATCGCGATGGTGTCGCCGCGGCCCAGTCCGTCCACCAGGCGATGCAGGGACGCCTTGACCAGTTCCAGTCGACCGCCCCGGGACATCGAACCCGACGTATCGATGACGAACGTCAGGGCCGCCTCCGCCCGAGCGCGGTCGCGCACGTCACGCGCCCGCAGGCCGATGCGCAACAGGACCTCGTCAGGCTCGGTGAAGGGCGTCGCACCGCCGTCGGCGACCACGGCGAAGGCGGCGTCGTCGGGCGCCGGGTAGTCGTGGTCGAAGGCGTTGACCCACTCCTCGACCCGGACGCTGCGCGGATCCGGACGGCCCCCGTCGCGGACGACTCCGGCGGCGAGCGCGTAGGACGCGGTGTCGATGTCCAGCGCGAAGGTCGACACGCGGTCCTCATCCGGATCGACGTACGGATTCGTGTCCGGCACCTCGGCCGGCCGATACGGGGTCGCCGCCGGCACCGGTGGGTACGGGTCGGGCGTCGGGGCGTGGTGCTGGTCCGGGGGCCGCGCCCCCTGGCTGGCTGCCGGAGCGGACGACGACCCGGCGGCGCAGCCACTCGCCACGAGGGCGACGACGGCCAGGGTCAGGAGCGGCTGGCGCATGGCGCAACCTCCCCGCCGGGGAGCCGCGTGGGGGGCCCCGCGACGTATGGGTGGGATCCGACGCAGCAGAGCCCACAGGTCCCGGAGCGGACGCCACCAGTGCGCCGTCGGGCCGGGCGGTTGACGCCATCGGCCGCGTGCCGGTTCCCGTGACCGGGTCACGCGCGACGTCAGTCCGGGACGGGGCGATCCGGTGGTCGTCGGCGACGACGGGCGATCTCGATCCGGACCCGGCGCAGCCGCGGATGGCGCAGCCAGCGGGTGACGCGGCGACGGAAGCGCATGATCCGGCCCGCCACGCCGTGGGGCGTCGTGAGCGACCCGACGGTCACGGCCGGCGGGAACGGCGTGGCGGCGATGCGCGATACGAAGGTCGGCTCGGCCGGGGTCGAACGGAAGACATGGTCCAGGCCGTGACGGTCCAGGTAGGCGGAGAACGTGGCGAGACGGGCCGCATGACCCCGGTTGAGCGGCCCGTAATCGGCCTCGGCATAGAGCTCCGCCGCGTCGATCGTCGGGTCCTTGCGGGGCATCGGTCGGTGCGGGATCTCGAAGTAGCGGGCGAGCTCCAGGGTCCGCGAGTCGTGCGCCAGGACGTACGCGGGCGTGCCCGCGATGAGGGCCGCGATGTTGCCGTGGATCCGCGTCCCGAACGAGAAGTCGCGGGTCGCGAGGAAGTCCAGCCACGGTGCCGGGTCGGTGAAGAAGCGAACCTTGTCGTCGCGGAAGAGCGGGTGGGCGAGGTGGATCGGCCGTGGATCCGCTGGGTCGATGTCGGCGCCGACCTCCCCCCACAGCAGCATCTCGAGCGTGTCGAGGTCCTGCGGGATATACGTCAGGTCGGGATAGTGCTCCACGTGATGGGCGACGACCGGACCCATCGAGGTGACGTACGGCGACACGTTGATGGCGACCTTCGACTCGCGATCCAGGACCGGTCGCCGCTTCTCCACGTGCAGGTCGGCCCCGTTGTAGAACAGCGAGGGGCAGCCGATGACCTCGACGTCGCGAAAGCCGAGGCCGCGCAGGTAGTCGTGCGTCAGTTCCCCCCGGACGCCGATCGAGGGCGAGCGGTCCAGGACGGCGGCGACGAATGCGCGAACGGCGGGCTCCATGGGCTTCAAGCGCGACGTGTCGTAGGCCAGGTTTGCCTGGGCGCCGACCCCAAGGACCACGACGGGGATGGTCAGGTGCTCGATGAGCCGCGTCATCCGGATGAGGACCGGTTCGAAACTGAGGCGGAACGCGTTGGCGAGCGGGATGACGTACGCGTCGTATCGCTCGTTGATTCGGTCGGCGTCGCGCGGTTCGATCGCGAATCGATCGGCCACGATGGTCGTCCCCGCCGTCTCCAGGATGCGGTGCGCGGCCGTCGAGAAGATGAGGTTGCCGGCATTCTGCGCGATCAGATTGCGAACCAGCGTCTTCTCGGGAGCGACCACGTCGAACGGGCCCTTGCGCGCGCGCAGGAGGAGTCGGGTCATCGCCGACAAGGGTATCGGGTCCAGCGCCGGTCGGCCGCCGCGGCCGGGCGTCCGGTCAGCGGCCGTCGAGCACGGCGCCGAGTTGGCTCAGGACGCGCGCCGTCATCCCCCACACCGACCGACCATCGACCTCGTAGTGGCCATAGCGCAGCGGCCACTCACCGTCGGTCCGATCGATCATCGCGATCGGCGCGTCCGGCAGGAACGCGTCGATGTCCGGCTCCAGGATCCCGGCCACCTCGCTCGCCTGCGCGACGAACACGGGCGCCCGCTCGGCGAGGGCGACGATCGGCGTCACGGCGAAGTCACTGACGGGGATCCAGAAAGGCTCCAGGGAGCCGACCACGCGCACGCCGGCGTCGGCTGCTTGGAGGCCGACCTCCTCGGCCGCCTCGCGCAGCGCGGTGGCCACCAGATCGACGTCCTCCGGTTCGGCCTTGCCGCCTGGGAAGCTGACCTCGCCCGAGTGGTGACCGTCGTAGCTCGCCCGCTCGATGAGGACCAGGCGTCCATCGCCCGCGTCGTCCGGGTAGACGAGGACGAGGACCGCCGCGGCGCGCCCGGTCCGTCCGGGAGCTGGTTCATCGCGCAGGCGCCGATCCGTCCCACCGAGCAGGATGGGCATGAGCGCGTCGGCTGGCGCCGGCAGCCCACCGTACTCGCGCCCGGACAGGGCGGCCAGCCGGGCCGCCGCCACGTCGAAGCGCATCAGGTCGCGCCCGCGAGCGAGCGACCGGTCAGTTGAGCAGCTCCGGATCGTCGTCCGTGCGCCGCTCGCCGAGCTCTGGCAGGTCGAAGGCCGAGCTCGATCGGCGGGCCCCACCCCCGGCGCCGACGGCGGCCGGTTCGCTGGAGCGGGTCCGGGCATCGCGCCGTCCGCCGTCACCGACCACGATCGCCCCCTCAGTCGAGAAGACGAGCGTGCCGGAGACCAGGTCCGCATCGGCGGTCACATGCTCGCCGGGCTTGAACTCCCCGGCGACCAGGGCGCGCGCCAGCTGGTTCTCGACGAGGCGTTGGATCGTGCGCTTCAGCGGCCGTGCCCCGAAGGCCGGGTCCGTGCCGTCGCGGACGACGAGCGCGCGGGCGGCTGGCGTGAGCTCCAGCGCGATGTCCTGCTCGGCGAGCCGTCGGGCGAGGTCGGCCAGGAGCAGATCGACGATCGCCCCGAGATCGGTGTCGGTCAGGGCGTGGAACACGATGACCTCGTCGATCCGGTTCAGGAACTCCGGCCGGAAGTGGCCGCGCAGCGCGTCGGTGACGTCGCGCTTCATGGCCTCGTAGGCCGTGTCGCCGGCGCGGGCGCCGGTGGCCGCGATGGCCGCCGAGCCGATGTTGCTGGTCATGATGATGACCGTGTTCTTGAAGTCCACGGTCCGGCCCTGGGCGTCGGTCAGGCGGCCGTCGTCAAGGACCTGGAGCAGGACATTGAACACGTCCGGATGGGCCTTCTCGACCTCGTCGAGCAGGACGACCTGGTAGGGCCGCCGGCGGACCGCTTCCGTGAGCTGGCCGCCCTCCTCGTAGCCAACGTAGCCCGGAGGGGCGCCGACCAGGCGGGACACGGCGAACTTCTCCATGTACTCGCTCATGTCGATGCGGACCATGGCGTGCTCGTCGTCGAACAGGAATTCGGCCAGGGCGCGCGCGAGCTCGGTCTTGCCCACGCCGGTCGGGCCCAGGAACAGGAATGAGCCGATGGGCCGGCGCGGGTCCTTCAGTCCGGCCCGGGCCCGTCGGACGGCATCCGATACGGCCTGGACGGCCTCGTCCTGGCCGACCACGCGGTCGTGCAGACGCTCCTCCATGTGGATGAGCTTGGCGGTCTCACCCTCCAGCAGGCGGCTGACGGGGATCCCGGTCCAGGCACCCACGATCTCCGCGATGTCGTCCGCCCCGACCTCCTCCTTGAGCAGCGTGCCCGGGCCCTGGAGCGCGGCCATCGCCGCCTCCTCCTCGGCCAGGCGGTCGGAGAGCTCCTTCATGGTCCCGTACTTGAGCTGGGCCGCCCTCGCGAAGTCGGCCTCGCGCTCGGCCTGCTCGACGCGGACCTGGAGCTGCTCCAGCTCGGCGCGGGTGGCCCGGATGGCCGCGATGGCGCCCTTCTCGGCCTCCCAGCGCTGCCTCATGCCCCCGGCCTGCTCCTCGAGATCGCCGAGCTCCTTCTCCAGGATCGCCAGGCGAGCCTGGGAGGCGTCGTCGGTCTCCTTGCGCAGGGCCTCGCGCTCGATCTCGAGCTGGATCCGCCGGCGCTCGAGCTCATCGAGCTCGATGGGCATCGAATCGATCTCCATGCGCAGGCGCGACGCCGACTCGTCGACGAGGTCGATGGCCTTGTCGGGCAGGAATCGCTCGGTGATGTAGCGATCGGACAGGGTGGCGGCGGCGACCAGCGCAGAGTCGGTGATGCGCACGCCGTGATGGACTTCGTAGCGCTCGCGCAGGCCGCGCAGGATGCTGATCGTCTCCTCCACGCTGGGCTGATCGACGAGCACCGGCTGGAAGCGACGCTCAAGGGCCGCGTCCTTCTCGATGTGCTTGCGGTATTCGTCCAGGGTCGTCGCGCCGATGGTGTGCAGTTCGCCCCGGGCGAGCATCGGCTTGAGCAGGTTGGACGCGTCCATGGCGCCCTCAGCCGCGCCCGCCCCGACCACGGTGTGCAGCTCGTCGATGAACAGGACGACCTGGCCGTCGCTGTCCTTGATCTCCTTGAGGACGGCCTTGAGGCGCTCCTCGAACTCGCCGCGGAACTTGGCCCCGGCGATGAGCGCGCCCAGATCGAGCGACACGACGCGCTTGTCCTTGAGCGTCTCCGGTACATCCCCGCGGACGATCCGCTGGGCCAGCCCCTCGGCGATGGCCGTCTTGCCCACGCCCGGCTCGCCGATGAGGACCGGGTTGTTCTTGGTCCGGCGGCTGAGCACCTGGATGACCCGCCGGATCTCGTCATCGCGGCCGATGACCGGGTCGAGCCTGCCGGCCCGCGCCTCGGTGGTCAGGTCGCGGCCGTACTTCTCCAGGGCCGCGTACGTGGATTCGGGGTTCTGAGAGGTCACGCGCTGGCCGCCCCGAACGCTCTGGAGGGCCTGGAGGATGGCCTCCCGGCCCGCCGCGTGGCGCTCCAGGATGGCCTGGGCCTCGCCGCCGGCCTCGGCCATGCCGAGGAGCATGTGCTCGGTCGAGACATACTCATCGCCCAGGCGACGCGCCTCCGCCTCGGCTCGCTCGACGACGCCCTTGGCGCGTTGGTCGAGGGTCAGCGTGCCGCCCTGGATCCGGGCCCGCCGGGCGAGCACGCCCGCGATCTCGCCACGGAACGCGGGCAGGTCGACGCCGAGGCGGCGCAGGGTCTCGGCCGGGATCCCGTCGTCGGGCTCGACGAGGGCGCTGAGCAGGTGCTCGGCGTCGAGGATCGGGCTCTGGAGACGCTGGGCGGTCTCCTGGGCGACGATGACGGCCTCCTGGGCCTTCTGGGTGAAGCGATCGAGTTGCATGTCAGGTCTCTTTGGTGCGGGGATCGGGTTGGTCGAGGCGGTCGATGAAGGTGCGGGCCGCGTCGAGCGTCTCGCCATCGAGGTGGGTGGGCATGACGAGGCGCGTCCGGACCAGCACGTCGCCGTGCCCGGTGCCCTTGACCCTGGGCATGCCGCGGCCGGTCAGCCGGAACGTCCGGCCGGGCTGCGTCCCGGGCGGGATCGTCAGGAGGATGCGGCCCTTCGGCGTTCCGACGGGCACCTCGGCGCCCAGCAGGGCTTCGCCGAGGGTCAATGCGAGATCGCGCTCCAGGTCCGCTCCCCGGCGGGTGAAGACGGGGTCGGGGAGCTGCTTGACCACGACGTGCAGGTCGCCGCCGCCCGGTGCCTTGCCCGCCAGACGGATGCGGGTGCCCGTGTCGGCGCCCGGCGGGATGGTGATCTCCAGCCGCTTGCCGTCGATCTCGATGCGGCGGGTCGTGCCGGCGTAGGCCTCGTCGAGGGTGATCTCGGCCATGGCCTCAGCCGCTGGCCTGGCTCGGCCGGTCGCTGGCTGGTTGGCCGCCTGGGCGCCATTGCCGGCACTCCCATGCAGGCCCATCCCGGCCAGGATGTCATCGAACGACATGCCCCCGGTCGCTCGTCGGCCACGGCCGGATGCGCCGGCGGTCGTCGCGTTGCCGTCGGCGGCCGTGCCGGTGAAGAACGCGTTGAAGAAGTCACTGAACCCGGCGTCGCCGGCCGAGCGGTACTCATAGCGGACGTTGCC
>JBPPMZ010000130.1:0-30340 GCA_051306295.1 Candidatus Limnocylindrales bacterium | reverse complement strand
GCGACCAGGCGGAAGAGGAAGCCGAGGAAGGCGCTCCGGCGACGGCCGCCGAGCGCCCGTACTGACCCTCGCCCTTCTGCGACCTCGTCGCACCAGCCCGGGTTCTGCCCACCGGTGCGACACTACGACCGCGAGCCTCCCTCGGGAGCTCGCGGTCGAACGTACCCCGGGGACCTCGCCATGACCACTCGCCGACTCCGCATCGCCCACGTCGCGCCGCCCATGGAGCGCGTCCCACCGCTGGCGTACGGGGGGACGGAACGCATCGTCCACGGCCTGGTCGTCGAGCTGGATCGGCGCGGCCATGACGTCACGACCTTCGCGTCGGGCGACTCCGATGTCCCGGGCCGTCTCATCGCCACCGTGCCGGAGGCGCTGCGCCCAGCCGGCTACGTCGGCGATCCGTTGCCGTGGTTCCACCTGACCATGCGCGAGGTCGTCGACCGCGCGGCGGAGTTCGACCTCATCCACTCGCACCTCGAGTGGTCCAGCCTGTTGCTTGCCCGGGTCAGCCCGATCCCGGTCGTCGCGACGTTCCACGGTCGTTTGGATCTCCCGTGGGCCGAAGCCCTGTTGCGCGACGCTCCGCGCGGCCTCGTGGCGATCAGCGAGAATCAGGCGTCCACCCACCCGGATGTCCCGTGGGAGGCCATCGTCCACAACGGCCTTCGCCTGGACGACGCCCCGTTCGAACGCCGACGCGGTGACGCCCTGTGCTTCGTCGGGCGGGTCGCCCCGGAGAAGGGCATCGTCGAGGCGATCGAGATCGCCAGGCTGGCCGGCCGTCCCTTGCGCATCGCCGCCAAGGTGGCGCCGGGCGGTACGGAGCGCGCGTACTACGACGAGGTCTTCAAGCCGGCGCTGGACGCCGCCGGGTCCGATGTCGAATTCCTCGGTGAACTGGAGCAATCCGAACGCGATCAGCTCTTCGCCGAGAGCTACGCCTCCCTGATGCCGGGCGCCTGGCCGGAGCCCTTCGGCCTGGTAGCCATCGAGGCGCTCGCGACCGGGACCCCGGTGGTGGCGCGCCGGATCGGCGCGCTGCCCGAGATCATCCGGGAAGGGGTCGATGGCTTCTTCGGTGACGACGTCACGGCCATGGCCTTCATGCTCGATCGGGTCGCCGACCTTGACCGTGCCGCGATCCGGAAGTCCGTCCTGGATCGCTTCTCCGCGGAGCGGATGACCGACGGCTACGAGGCGGTCTACAGGCAGATCCTTGGCGAGAGCGATGCGGATGATGGGACGACCGACGCGGGCGACGAGCCCGAGGCGGCGGGCGATCACGTGATCCCGGCCGACCGCCTCAGCTCACGCCGGGCAGATCGGGCCGAGGCCCTGGCGGTCGGTGATCGCTGACCGCGACCGGTCCTCTCCACCGTGCGATGCCTGAGCCTGCCGCGGACACCAGCCTCTGCGAGCGACCCGCTATGCTCGCCTCGGCCGCGCTCCCAGTGCCGGCGTGGGGTCGTTGATCCCCCCGGTACCGTTCGTGACCCGCGTCATGCGGCACGGCATCGGACACGATGGTGCACATGACGGAGGTGGCGGCGGTGCCGAGGAACGTGGCGGATCTGCTCGCCGCCTGGCGAGCGGCGGACCGACGCTGGGAGACGACCCCCCAGGACGACCCGACCTTTCGCGATGTGGGGATCGCGGTCATCCGGGCCTGGCTGGGCTACCAGGCGGCGATCGGACAGCTCCACGCCGGGGAGTCGCCTTGGTGGCCGACGACGATCGGCTCTTCGTCGCGGCCAGCCCTGAAGTAGAGGCGACGCTGGGCTACGCGCCGGCCTCGGTCCTGGGCCGGCGGATCGAGGACCTCGCCGGGATCGATGCCGTCGCCGACACGGTCGACCGGTGGGCGACATTCATCATCGAGGGACGCCAGGACGGCACGTTCGACCTGCTCCATCGCGATGGTTCGGTCGTCCACCTGGAGTACCAGGCGCGCGCGCATTACCCGATCGCGCATTTCCACCTCTCGCGACTGTGGCCTGTGGTCCAGGCAGCGGACTGACGTCGCCGGCCCCCGGGCTTACTGGCCATCGGGCGATCAGGCGCGGGTCATCCCGCGGCGCAGGAGGAACCAGGCGCAGGACAGCGTGACCAGGCCGATGGCCGCCAGCGCACCGAACTCCCAGACCTCGTTCGTGCCGCCACGCAGCATCACGTCCTGGAGCAGTCGGATGCCGTGGGTGACGGGCAGCAGGAAGGCGACCGCTCGGACGGGCGCGTTGAACTCATCGATCGACAGCACGAAACCGCTGAAGAAGACCGACGCGAGCAGGACGAGGAGCGACAGCTGGACGGCCTGGCGCTCCGAGTCGGAGACGGTGGCGATCAACAGGCCCAGCCCGAGTGAGGCGACGAGCAGCAAGGCGATGGTGCCCGCGACCACGGCCGGGTCGCCGAGGATGGGCACGGCGAAGCCGGCCACGACGAGGCCGATCGTCACGGCCGCGATGGCTCCGCCGAGCAGCCCGAAGGCCAGGACCTTGCCGACGAGCACTTCCGTCGTGCTGACCGGCGAGATGCGGAACAGTTCGATGACGCCGCTCGTGCGCTCGCGCACGAGGGACAGGGCCACCAGGGTGACCGCCAGGTGTTGGAGGATGAGGGCCAGGACGGCCGGCGCGAAGTAGGCCACCACGCCCGGTTGGGATGGCGCCTGGTTGACGAGATCGGCCCGCGTCGGCGCGGCGACGACACTCGGCGGGATCGCCGCGGCATCGGGTCCTCCCGCGGCCACCGCGTAGCCCTGGCCCTCCGCCGCGGCCTGCTCGATGATCTGGCGGTTGACTTCGCTCGCCAATCCTGCTGCGAGGAAGCCGGCGTAGTTGACGGCCACGGGATCCACCGTGTCCACCAGGACCTCGATGACCGACTGTTCGCCGCCACGGAAGCGCGCCTCGGCATCCTCTGGGGCGACGATGACGACGTCGGCACTGCCGTCGGCCAGGCGCGCCTCGGCGGCCGCTCGATCAGCCGTGACTTCCAGGATATGCAGGCCGCCGCCGGCGAGTTCCTGGTAGCTCGCGGCATCGCCCGGCAGGCCGCTCGTCGGCGGGGCGACGACGACGGTCTCCAGTGGTCGCTTGGTGCCGCTGTAGCCAAAGCCGAAGACGGCCATGATGAGGAACGGCCCCAGGACCAGACTGACGATGGCGCCCGGGCGGCGGAACGTCTCGGTGAGCTCCTTGCCCACGAAGGCCAGGAGCCGGATGAACACGGCGAGGGTGGCGCGCATCACGCCGCCTCCCCGGCCGCGGCCGCGGTTTCGGCGTCCATGGCCGCCCGCCGCTCCTGCTCGCGCTCGACGAGCGTGGCGAATACCGAGTCGAACGACGGCCGCATCTCGCGGGCGCTGACGACCTCGCCGCCGCGCTCGCCGATCGCCGATACGACGTCCGGCAGGGCGGTGGCGGCATCCTCCACGGTGACCCGGAGGTTCCGGGCATCCACCTGCTCGACGCGGCGGACCATCGGCAGCTCGCGCAGCGTCGCGCCATCGAACGTCCCGCTCGTCTCGACCTCGACGGAGTCGCCGCCGACGGCGGAGCGGCGCAGTTCATCCGGCGGCGCGAGCGCGACGAGCCGACCACCCGCGATGAGCGCGACGGTGTCGCAGGCCTCGGCCTCGTTGACGTACTGGGTGGTCACCAGCAGGGTCCGGCCGCTATCCCGGAGACGGTGGAGCTCCTCCCAGACCCGGGCGCGCAGGAGTGGGTCGATCCCGGCAGTCGGTTCGTCGAGGAACAGCAGGGCGGGGGAGTGGACCATCGCGCAGGCCAGTTCCAGGCGGCGCTGCATGCCGCCCGACAGGGCCCCGGCCCGTCGACTGCGGGCGTCCCACAGATCGACCAGTTCCAGGACCTCGCGCGTCCGGCGATGACGGGTCCGCCACAGCATCCCGAACAGCGACGCCACGAAGTCGACGTTCTCGCGTGTCGTGAGGTCCGGGTACAGCGTGAACTGCTGGGGCATGTACCCGATCCGCTCACGCGTCTGGCGACGGAAGACACGTGGGTCCTCGCCCAGGACCCGGACCTGGCCCTCGCTCGGGGCCAGGGCGCCCGTCAGCATCCGGACGGTCGTCGTCTTGCCCGCGCCAGACGGTCCGATGATGCCCAGGATCGTGCCGGTCGGAACGGTCAAGCTGATCGAATCGACGGCGACGTCGTCGCCGAAACGCTTGGTCGCGCCGTCGATGACGACGGCGTGCTGGGCATCCATGGGCTGGGGGTCTCCTCCGGGGGCGAGGCGCCGGGGCATGAGTCGCCCATCGCGGCTTCCCCCAGTCGGTGCCGCGATGGACGAGCCGAGTATCTCGCTGCACCCATTGCGTCCCGGATGACGCGGTCGTGCCAAGTGATTACATCGGCGTAGCGAAGCGGTCCATCTGCGATGGCCCTGTCATCCGTCAGGCTCTGACGTGGATGGCATCCAGGGACCCACGGCCCCATCGTTGCCGGCATGTCGGCCACCGCCTTCGGCAACCTGCGCCACGCCAGCGACGATCGTCCCGGCTTCCGGCGCCGCCGATCCGGCCGTGGGTTCAGCTACCGCGACCTCGGCGACCGACCGGTGCGCGACGGCGAGGTCCTCGACCGCATCCGCGCCCTGGCCATCCCGCCGGCCTGGACCGACGTCTGGATCTGCCCCTGGCCGAACGGCCACATCCAGGCGACAGGGCGTGATGCGAAGGGTCGCAAGCAGTATCGCTACCACCCCGACTGGCAGCGCCGACGCGGCGTCGACAAGTTCGAACGGATGCTCGCCTTCGCCGATGCCCTGCCGGCCATCCGTAAGCGCTGCGAGGCGGATCTGAGCCGGCCCGGGAGCCCGCGCGAGAAGGTCCTGGCCGCGGTCGTCCGGCTCCTGGAACTGACCCTCATCCGCGTGGGCAACGACGAGTACGTGCGCCTGAACCGGTCGTTCGGGCTGACCACGCTGCGCGATCGCCATGCCACGGTGGACGGCTCGGCCATCACCTTCCGATTTCGGGGCAAGTCGGGACAACATCACGAGGTCGGACTGCGCGATCGGCGGCTGGCGCGGATCGTGCGCCGCTGCCAGGAACTTCCGGGCCAGGAGCTCTTCCAGTACACGGACGAGGCCGGCGAGGTACGCGACATCAGCTCAGACGATGTCAACGACTACCTGCGCGAGGCGTCCGGTGGACCGTTCACCGCCAAGGACTTCCGGACATGGGCTGGCACGGTCCTGGCCTACCGGGCCCTTCGCGCGCTACAGCCGGCCGACACCGCGCATGGCGCAAAGCAGGTCGTCGTCGAAGCCATCCGCGAGACGGCCGATCGACTGGGCAACACACCGGCCGTCGCCCGGGGCAGCTACGTGCACCCGGCCGTTCTGGAGGCCTATCTCGACGGCTCGTTGCCGGGCGCGCTCGTCGAGGCGGCAGAGGAGCAGGCCGTCCCGCCGGCGGAAGCCGACGTCGATGAGGAGCAGGCGGTGATCGATCTGCTGCGCCAGCGCGCGAAGCGGCCGGTCAGTCGCCCGGCTCGCCCTCGGCGTCAGCGGCGTCCTCGTCGAGCAGCGGCAGCTCGACCGTGACCGTCGTGCCAGCACCGGGTCCGGCGGAGTCCAGGTCGATCGTGCCGCCGTGGGCGAGGACGATCCCGCGACAGGCGTAGAGCCCGAGGCCGAGCCCCGGGACCCCGGATTCCCGGGCCCGATCGGACCGGACGAACCGCTCGAAGACGCCGGTCAGCTCGTCGAGCGACATCCCGATGCCCGTGTCGCGGACCACCAGCCGGGCCGATCGTGACGCTCCGGGCTCGACCACGACGGCGACCTTGCCGCCGGGCGCGGAGTACTTCAGCGCGTTGCCGACCAGATTACCGACCAGGCGATGCAGGAGCCGGACGTCCCATAGGCCGATGAGGTGGCGCCCGCCCGGCATGTCCAACGTGACGCGGTCGCGGGCCGTCTCGCCGAAGGCGGCGATCGACGAGCTCACGACGTCTTCCAGGCTCGCGGGCTCGGGGTCCGGATCGAGTTCGCCCATGGCGATCCGCGAGGCATCGCTGAGCGTGTCGATCATCGCCGCCAATTCCAACGTGGCCGACAGGGCGTCGCGAACGACCTCGCGCAGGCGCTCGGTGTCCAGGGTCTCGGCACCCAGCCACCGGTCGGCCAGGTGGAGGGAGCCCTCGACCAGGGTGATCGGTTGGCGCACGTCGTGGACGGTCGTGGCCAGGAACGATTCGCGGATGGTCTCGATGCGGTCGGAGAGTGCCATCAGCCCGACCGTGGCCGCGCCGTCCAGCGCATCGCCGACGATGGTCAGGCTGGCGACCACGTCGGTCGCCGGCTCCCGGTCATCGAGCAGGCGGGTCAAGGCGCGTCCGATCTCCTGGCGCAGTAATCGGAACTCCGTGACGACGGCGGCCGGCCCGAGTCCCTGATCGAAGCGGACCTGGGCGTGGGCGGTGGCGGCGGCCACGATCGCCGGATCGTCGAGGGGTGCGTCGACCTCCTCGTCAGCCGGCGCGGATCGCGCCAGCAGCTCGACGATGGCATCGAACAGCTCCGGGATGTGGTCGGCCACGGCGCCGTCTGGTCGGTCGCGATGGAACGGCTGCCGGGCGGTCACCTCGAGCCACCGTCCGACGATGGGCTCGCGCGATCCGCGCAGGGCGTCGGCCACCGCGGACAGGTCCGCACCGTGCGCGACCGCCGTCACACGCTGGTCTACATCGGGTCGCGATCCCATCAGGCAGGCACATCCACTCGATCACGTCCCGGGCACGGGGCGTCCGGGGTGGAAGGATAGGCCAAGCGGGCGCAGGACGGGCCGAACGGACCCGGACAGCCAGCGACCCCCGGTCGTTCGACCGGGGGTCGCTGCGGGTGGTGCGCGGTCGGCCTAGCGTCGGTCCTCACGGAAGGTGTCGTCCGTGCGGGCCTTGTCGACCTCGTGGTCGATCTTGTCGCCCGCGTTGCCGAGGCCCTTGCGGATGTCGTCGCCGAGGTTCCCGACCTTGTCGGCCAAGTCCTCTTCGCCGTCCGCCTTGCGCCAGGTCTCCTTGGCCTTGTCCTCAGCCTCGCGATAGCCCTGCTTGACGTCGTCCATGGTCGAGTCTCCTCGGTGGTTGCCCGCGGTCGCGAGCGCTACAGCGAAGGTACGGCGACGGTCGTTGCGGTCCGTCTCCTCACCACGGCGCCGACCGTTTCAGCCCCCTTGCACCCGTCGGGCGGCCGCGGAGGCGACCGGGACATCACGGCGTTCGATCATGGTCGTCCCGATCAGCGCTGCAGGGATGAGGGACGCCACGACCAGGGCACGATGGGCACCGCCGACGAGCAGCCCGACGGCGAAGCCGACCGACGCCGCGCCGACGAGGCGGAGCGTCTCATCGGAGCCGCCGTGGACCATGCGATTGGCCTCGCTGAAGGCCTCTCGGGTCGTCTGGGCGACTTCCGGGATCCGAGCGGTGACCTCGCCGGCGGCGCCGGCGACGGTATCGACGACCTGACGCGCCGTGCCGGCGAGTCCGTCGGTCGCGTCCTCGGCCGGCGCGTTGCGTCGTCGCGACTCGGGAGGGGTGATCGTGTCGGTGGTTGCCATGTTCGACCTCCAGTGCGTCTGACGTGACGGGGGGAAAGCAACGGACGGCTCGAGGAGGGGACTCGAGCCGCCCGTGCCAGAGAGGGGTGACGCCCCGTCACAAGCGTTCCCCTGGGAAAGATGCGAGTCATCGGCCGAGGTGGCCCCGGTGGGCGGTACCCGTGCCTGATGTATTGCCTGCAGCCTAGGCCGGTGCGCCTCCCGGGCTCACCACGGCCCAACGTCGGGACATTGCAACGGCATGACAGTCGGTCCTGGTGAAAGGTGGCTCCCGGACCCCCAGTGGCACGGGAGCCACGTCCACAGTGTCCGGGTGGCGGCGTCACGGGAAGTCCGTCGGATCACCGTGACGCGTTGCACCCGTCTCACGATGGTCAGCCGGTGACGTCGTTCTGCTCGACCTCACCGCGCCAGGCGCCTGTCGCCGAACCACGCTCTTCGATGAACGCCTTGAAGCGCTCCAGGTCGCCCTTGGCGCTGCGCTGCACGAAGCCCAGGGCGTCGCCGACGGACTCCACGGCACCATCGGGCTCGACATCGAGCTGGAGGGTCACGCGGGCCTTGCGATCGTCGAGGCGATGGAACGTCACGACGCCCGCGTTCTCCGCGCCTTCGGTCGCTCGCCAGGCGATGCGCTGGTCGGGGGTCTGCTCGGTGATCTCGGCCTGCCACTGCTTGTCGACGCCGGCGACGCTGGCCTTCCACTCGAGGTGGGTGTCGTCGAGCTGGCGAACGGACTCGACACCGTCCATGAACTTCGGGAACTCCTCGAACTGGGTCCACTGGTCATAGGCGGTGCGAACGGGAACGTCGACATCGATCGACTCAAGGATCTGTGACATGGGTATGTGCTCCTTTCATGGTGTTGTACGCAGGAAGACCCACCGATCTCGGTGGGTCTTCCGCTTGGTAGGGGGATGTGCCGGGCAGCGGCCCGGCGCCGGATCAGACCGAGCCGCGGCCCGCGCGGGAGCGGCCGGTGACCATGCCGACCACGAGCACCGCGATGACGGCGCCGATGGTCGCGACGACGATCGTCTGGATGTTGATCCCGGTGGTGTAGTCACCCCCGAAGATCTGCCCGGCGATGAACCCGCCGACGAGCGCGCCGACGATGCCCAGGACGATGTGCCCGATGACGCCCAGGCCCTCGTCACCCTTGACGACGAATCCGGCCAGGTAGCCGGCGATGGCGCCGACGACGATCCAAGAGATGATTCCCATCGTGTGTACCTCCATCCCCATGTGGGCTTCTCACCCACCTGCTGGGGTCACTGCGTTCCGTAGGTCCGGAACTGGCCCTCAATGTCGATGGCGGAACAGCGCGAACGGACTACGACAGACGCCTTCCCCATAACAACGACGTGAAGACGCCCGGTCTCCGTGCAGGAGGACCGAGCGCCGGGAGCTTCGCGAAGGACATCCTACGGGGACGGCGACGCGGACTCGACCGACATCGATGCGGGCGCGCTCGCCAACGGCTGGCGGGGCTCGTGCCGCGCAGACTGCGATGCACCCGTGATGCGCCGCGGGCCGCCGTGGCGGTCCGGCGAGATGGACCGTGCTCGACCATCACGCATACCCGCCGACCCCGAAGTCGTCGCGGGCATGACGGTGGAGGTTCCTATCGATGGTCGGCGAACGACTCGCCACCGAGATCCCGTTCGAAGCCCCGGATCCCGTATCCGACCGCTCGATGCTCATCCTGCAGTACGTGATGGCCGGCATCGCCCTGGCGGTCGCCCTGCTCCTGGGGGCCATCCACTGAGCGACGGCGTCCGGGCCCGCCTGTTCGATGCGGATGGGCACGACCGCGAGATCGACCTCGCCGAGCAGCCGCTGACCGATGTCGGCGACCGGAGGCTCATCTGGGTCGATATCGACCTTGCGGCTGGCGGCACCCTGGATGCCGTCGCCGACGCCCTGGCCCTCGATGCGCGCGACCGTCAGCGGATCGAGACGGATACCGCGACAGCCCGGCTGGTCCAGTCGGTCGACCGTCTGCACCTCACCCTGGAGAGCCTTGAGCCGGAGGATCCCGACGACGAAGCGGGGCCATTGGTCCGCCGCGAGATCGACCTCCTGGCCGGGGCCGGCCTCGTGGTCACCGTGCGCCGCGGTCGCGTGGATGCCCTGGAGCGGTTCTCGGATGGTCTGGCCGAGGAGACGTCGTTCGGCGTGCTGGACGCCGGCGACCTGCTCTCGAGCCTGGTCGACGAGGTCATCACCGGGTACCTCCGCCTGGCCGAATCGATCGAGCTCGGGATCGACAAGCTCGACCAGCAGGCCCTGGTCGGCGATCCCGAGACCGACGTGCTCGCCGGGATCGTGGCGGCCCGACGGCGGATCAGCCTCGTCCGTCGGACGCTGGCGCCGCATCGCAGCGCGCTGGCCGCCCTGGCCAGGCCGGAGATGCGCGCCGAATCCGCCGTCGGACTTCCGTGGCCGGGCCTCGTAGAGCGATTGGAATCCGCCCTTGGCCAGTTGGAGTCGCTGCGCGATGGCCTGCTCGGGACGTATGACGTGCACATGGGTCGCGTCGCTCAGCGCGCCAATGACGTCATGAAGGCCCTGACCATGCTCTCGGCGGTCCTGCTCCCGGCTGTCGTGCTGGCCGGCGTCATGGGCATGAACTTCGACGTGCCCTTCTTCGAGGACTCCGGGAACTTCTACGTCGTGCTCGCCGCGATGGCCGGGTTCGCCGCGCTGCTCCTGGTCATCGCCCGCCGCCGTCGCTGGTGGTGAGCTGAGGGCCGTTCCGTGCGAGGCGGTCAGGCGTCGGTCATGACGGTCAGGGCGAAACCGAATTCGGAGCCGCCGCCCAGTCGGGGCTGGGCCCAGATGCGGCCACCCATGGCCTGCACCAGGCGAGCGCACACGAACAGCCCGATACCCGCGCCGCCGGACGTGGCCGAGGTCGCGGACGATCGGTAGAAGAGTTCGAACAGACGATCCGCCTCTTCCTCGCGGATCCCCGGCCCATCGTCCAGGATCCGGACCGTGACCTCCGTGTTGTCGGCCTCCACGATCACGTCGATCTGGACGTCCGGGCCGCCGTACTTCGCCGCGTTCGAGAGGAGGTTGCGCAGGACCTGCTCCACGTAGATCGGGTCGGCGACCACCGTCGGCAACCCGGGCGGGACGCTCGTCTGGAACACGGCACCCGGCCAACGCGCCTCCTCGTCGCGGACGACGGCTGGAACGACCCGCTGGAGGAGCACCGGCTCACGCCCAAGGTCCCCGTCGTCCTCGCCGAAGCGATTCATGGCGACGACATCCTCTACCAGGCGCTGGAGTCGTTCGGCCTCGGCAACGATGTCGGCGAAGATGGCGCGCCGAGTGTCATCGTCGAGCGTGGTCTCGCGGCGGGCCAGGAGCTTGGCCCCGCCGTAGATCGTCGTCACTGGGGTCCGCAGTTCGTGGGACAGCACACCGATGAACGTCTCTCGGATGGCATCGCGTTCCCGCGCGCGGGTCACATCGCGCAGGACGACGATGGTCTCGGTCGGATCGCCGGTCCGGCGCACCCCCTTGGCAACGGGGTAGGTGGTGATCTCGATCCAGGCCTCGACATCACCGCGGGTCTGCAGCACGACCGGCTGGCCGGTCCGACCGAGGGGAGGGGCCTGGCCCTCCGGATCGCGGAACATCCCGATCAGACCGTCGTAGGTGCGCTTCGGTTCCGGTGGCAGGAACACTTCCGCGGCGGGATTGGCCAGCGTGATCCGGCCATCCTTGGCGCAAACCACCACCCCGTCGCCGATGGCCCCGATGACCGCGTTCAACTCGGCGGCACGAGCATGTTCCGCCTCGGCCAGGCCCTGCAGTCGGGCCTGGGCATCGACCCGCTCCTGGATGTCGCGGGCGATGGCCACGATCGCGACGGGCTCACCCGGCAGGTCGGCTCGCTGCAGCAGCGCCTCCACCGGGATGTCCGGGCCGATGGCCGGGCGGAGGGTCACGTTGATCGTCCGGGCTTCCAGGCGGTCGTCGATCAGGGGCTCCACCAGGCGCCCGGCCTCGGAGGGTGAGAGATCCGTCATCCACGACCAGAGCGGCCGACCGATGATCGCGTCGGGCGGGCGGGCGAGCAGATCGAGGGCACCCTTGTTCACATCGCGGACGGTGCCGTCGGCCGGCTCGATGACGAAGACCGCTTCGGCGACCGTGTCGAGGATGCGTCGGAATCGATCGGCCGTTCGGAAGGCCCGCGCATTCTCCAATGCGGCTGCCGCGCGCACCGCGAGGATCTCGGCGAACGCCACGTGGCGTGCCTGGAACGATCGCTCGGACTCGGCTCCGGCGAAGGAGATGGTGCCCAATACCCGTTCCCCGACGATCATCGGGACGCACATCCAGGCGTGCAGCTGGAGCTCGGCGAGAAGACGGGCGTGGCGAGCGTCGACGGCCGCCGCCTGGACCATCTCCGGCGTGACGTCCGCGGTCATCGTCCGACGTTGACGCACGACCTCGTCCGCGCCCGTCGGGGCGTCCGGGTCCGCGGGATACGTCCGTCGCAGCTCCTCGACGAGGGCGACCTTCGCGGGATCCTGATGGGCGGTCGCCAGCGGCTCCAGCCGGCCGTCCTGCCCGACCAGGTCGATCGCACACCAGTCAGCGATCGTCGGGACGGCCAACGCGGCAACCTGACGAAGGGTCGCCTCGATGTCGAGGCTCGCGCCAAGGATCCGACCCGCCTCGGCCATGAATCGCGCCAGGGCGACCTCATCGGGGTCGGCGAGCGTGGTGGACGGCGACGGCTCCGGAGGCGGTCTCGAAGCGCTCGTCGGTCGGTCGCTTTCGGTGTCGATGATCGTGGGTCGCGTCACGGTCCCTCGAAGTCTTTGTCGGCCATGGACCCTCCGGCCCCTGGCGACGGCGCTGGTGCCCTGGCGGGTCGGGGTCCGAATTGGTTCCGGTCAGTCCAGCATGTGGCCCGTTGCGGCGCATCGCCCTCGCGTGCCCAGGACCTTGCAAGCGCCTCGCAATCCTTTGTGCGGCTGACGATCCTGCGCGGTCAATCGGCAGTGGCGTTCGCAGCGTCGGGCAGGGACCGGCCCATCTCGTCGTTGGCGCTGTCGTCCGGGCCTTCGGTGGAGGCCGGATCCTGCGCCACCCGGACCTCGCGCGCCTGGAGGCGGGACAACATGATCTCCAGTGAGGCGGCCACCGGGACCGCCAGGAAGGCCCCGACCAGGCCGCCGACTGCGGCCCCGATGAGCAGGCTCAGCAGGACCAGCAGGGGCGAGATGCCGACCGTGTTGCGCATGACCAGCGGGACGAGGACGCTGCCCTCAACGAACTGGAGCACGACGTAGATGATCGCGACCAGGACGGCGAGCTCCGGGGAGACCGTGGCGGCGACCAGGACGGCCGGGATCGCCCCCAACAGCGGCCCGACGATCGGGATCGCCTCCGTGATGGCGGCGATGAGCCCCAGGAGGAGCGCTCCGGGCAGGCCGAGGACCGAATACGTGATGCCCGTGGCGACCCCGATCGCGCCCATCAGGATGAGCTGGCCGCGGACCCACAGCCCCAGGCGGGTCTCGATCTCGTTCCACGCATGCCGCGCCCCGGCTCGCCGGTCGGCCGGCAGGAAGGCCAGGGCGTAGCGCTGGAGTCGGGCGTGCTCGACCAGCCAGAAGAAGACGATGGTCAGCAGCGTCGCCAGCCCGACCACCGCTTCGGCGACCGCCGCCCCGACCTCCACGACCGTGTCCGGATCCGGGGGCGGTGGCGGCTTGACGATGCTCGCGACCGAGTCGATGAGGGCCGTGATCGAGCGGGCCAGCGCGGCCGGCCGCAGGTCGCCGGCCCAGGTCCGCGCCTGCTCGAAGAACGGTGGCAGCGACTCGACGATCTCCTCGCCCTGGCGGATGGCGGCCGGCACGACGATGAACGCCAGGATCAGGACGGACACGAAGAACGACAGGTAGACGACCAGGATGGTGGCTCCGCGTCCGATGGGCAGCCGGTCGCGCAGTGTGCCGACCACCGGCTCCAGGGCGGAGGCCAACAGGACGGCGAAGAAGAGGAGCAGCAGGACGCCACCGGCCGCGATGCCGAGCTGGACGAGGCCGATGACGATGAGGGCCCCAAGAGCGAGGCCCATGCCGCGGATCGTCCACGGCGTGAGGTCGGAGCGCATGGTGACGGATGCTCCAGGCGAGAGCGGCGACGATACCCGCCACCATGGCTGGACTCGCCTTGGGTCTGCACGCCGCCACGCCTCGCCGACATTGCATCCGCGTCACAGTCGCGGGCCTCGCCCTACCATGACCGCCCATCACGAAGGAGATCCCCATGACCGACGCGCAGCCTCCCGCTCCCGTCCCGACCGGCGGGGCGATCGTGGTGATGGGCACCGGGACGGTCTCCGTCGTGCCCGATGTCGCCGATCTGCGCCTCGGCGTCGCCGTGGCCCGCCCGACGGTGGAGGCGGCCCGGGCCGAGGCGGCGACCGTGATGGCGTCGATCCTGGCCGCGGTCGCAGCCGCCGGCGTGGCCTCGAGGGACGTGCGGACGACGCTCCTGTCCATCCAGCCCCACTATGACTATCGCGACGGCCAGGCGCCGCTCCTGACCGGCTACGAGCTGGCCAACACCGTGGTGGTCACGATCCGCGACACCGCCACGGTGGCGGACGTGGTCGATGGCACGTTGCGCGCCGGGGCGACCAGCATGGACGGCCTGTCCTTCCGCGTCGCGGACCCTGCCCCGGCAGAACGCGAGGCCAGGATCCGCGCGGTGGCGGCCGCCCGCGGACGCGCCGATGTGCTGGCCGAGGCGGCAGGTCTGACCATCATCGGGGTGACCGACATCGTCGAGGGATCGGCGGCCGTCCCGCCGGGCCCGCACTTCAAGGCGGAGCGGATGCTCATGGCGGCCGATGTGAGCACCCCCGTGGAGGCCGGCTCCAGCGACATCGCGGTGACCGTGACGGTCAGTTACCGGGTCCGCTGACCGCGGTCCTCAACCGCCGGCGGCGATCCGCAGCAGCTCGCCCGTGGCGAGGTCCGTCGCGTACAGCTCGCCGTCCGGTCCTGGCGCGATGGCGCTGATGGTCCGCCCGCTATCCATGGCTGCGAACGGCTCCTGTCGACCCTCGACCCCGGCATCCAGCGTCCAGATCCGCCCGCCGCAGTAGTCGGAGAAGACGTAGCGGCCCGTCAGCGCGGGTTGGTCAGTACCTCGGTAGACGGCGCCACCCGTCACGGAACAGCCCTCGTCGTGGCCGTAGTCGGTCACGGGCGGGGTGAGGCCGGTCTGGTCGCACGTTTCCGCCTCGTAGCAATCGGCACCCTCCATGACGTTCCAGCCGAAGTCCAGGCCGCCGACCCCGGCCGGCGCCCGGTCGATCTCCTCGCGCTGGCCCTGGCCCACGTCGCCGAGCCACAGGTCGCCCGTGGCCGGGTCGAAGCGCATGCGCCACGGATTGCGCAGGCCGGTCAGCCAGATCTCGCCCCGCGCCCCGGGCTCGTCGACGAAGGGGTTGTCGTCGGGGATCGCGTATGGCGCGTCGGTGGCGGCGTCCACGTCCAGGCGCAGGACCTTGCCGAGCAGTGTGTCGAGTCGACGCCCGGAATCGAGCGGGTCCCCGCCACCGCCGCCGTCACCGGTCGAAACGTACAGGTAGCCATCCGGCCCGAACGCCAGGGCGCCGCCGTTGTGATTGCCGAACGGATCGTCCATGCGCAGCAGGATCTGCGCGCGATCGGCGTCGGCGCGATCGGGATCCGACGCGTCGGTCCGATATGCCGCCACGATCTGCCGGCCATCGAGGGCCGTGTAGTAGACGAAGAACCGGCCGTCGGCGGGATCGGGGTGGAACGCCATCCCCAGGAACCCTTGCTCCCCGCCCGCTGTGACGATCCCGCCGATGTCGAGGAACGGGGTCGCGACCACGACGCCATCGCGGACGATGCGCACGCTCCCGCCCTGCTCGACGATGAACATCGAGCTGGCGTCCCCGGGTCGGAGCGCGATGTCGAGTGGCGCTTCCAGCCCGTCCGCCACGACCTCGAGGTCGATGGACGAACCGGCGCCGACCGACGGGGTCGGCGACGGCGATGGCGTCGGTGATGGAGTGGCGGGCCGAGCCGTCGGCGTGGCCGATGCCATGCCACTCGCACTCGGCACGCTGGTCGGACCGGCCCCACCACAGCCGACGACCACGAGCAGGAGGAGCGCGACCAAGCCGGATCTGGGCGGCACGGGGAGCCGTCGGAGGACCATGGACCCGATCGTAGCGGCGATCCACGGAACGGGCAGTCGGGACCCACGGGCGGGCTGCTACGCTCCGGCCATGGAAGCTTGGGAACTGACCGATGTGGAAGGCGAGCGGGTGGCGGCCGGTCGCCCGTACCACGAGTTCCTATCCGTCCCCGACCTGTCGGCCGGGCTGTATGTCCTGGACGTCGGGGCCGTGGATGGGCAGTCGCCTCACACCGAGGACGAGCTGTACTACGTCATCGAGGGCCGGGCCTGGGTGACGGTCGGGGAGGACGATCGGCCGGTCGTCCCAGGCTCGCTGGTGTTCGTCGCCGCGCATGTCCCCCACCGGTTCCACGACATCGAAGAGCGTCTCGTACTGCTCGTGGCGTTCGGTCCCGCGGAGGGTTCGCGCGCGAGCGCGACCTGATCCCCGCGCTTCAGGCGGGATCGCTCCGGGCGTCGACGGCCGCCATGAGCTCCATCGCCAGCTCCGGCCCCCTGCCGGTCTCGTCGTGACGGAAGAACACGAAGGCGTCGTCGCCGGCGTCCAGGAACGGCGTGAGACGCGCCGCCCAGGCCGCGATCTCCGCCGCGTCGTAGTCGTGTCGACGCAGGCGCAGGTACAGGAAGGATCCGGTCCGGCGCAGCGTCGGCGGCTCCGCATCCTCGGGCAGGTCCGTGGCGCACAGCACGGCGCCGCTGGCCGCCAGCGCTGCGATGGTCTCGTCCACCTGCCACGACGGATCACCGAATTCGAGGGTCAGCGGTACGTCGGCGGGCCACGCATCCAGCAGGGCCTGAAGGCGCCCGTCGTCGCGGCGGACGTTGTCAGGGACGCGGAACAGGACCGTCCCCAGCCGCTCCCCGAACCCTCGGTACGGCCCGGTCAGCCACGGCAGGCCGGGCTCCGGCGCCGCGCCTGCAGCGGGTCCCGCCCCGAACGCCCGGAACGATCCGCCGCGCTGTGCCTTGACGCTGAATCGGAACGAGGCCGGTGTGGCGTCCAGCCAGGCGTGGACCTTCGCCGCGGTCGGCTGCTGGTAGAAGGTGTTGTTCAGCTCGACCGCGGTCAGGCGTGAGGCGTAGGCCGGCAGGAGCGCTGCGGCCTTGAGGCCCGCCGGGTAGAAGCGCGGCGCCCATCCGGGATACGCGAACCCACTGGTGCCGACATAGAGCTGGCCGCGGCCCGCGCGCGGCGTGGGCTCAGGGGTGGTCGTCGGTCGCGTCCGGCGCGCAGAGTTCGCCGGGGCCCTGAGGACCGGCCTGGTCCGCGAGCGCGCGCATCGTGCGTTCGATGGTCCCGAGGTCGCCGGGATCGATGACCCCGAGGAAGTGTGAGTCGACGCCGCGCAGGTGGGTCGTGGCCGCCGCTCGCAGGCGATCGAGACCGGATGCCGTGAGGACCGCCTCCGCGCCGCGCGCGTCGGACAGGCAGGCGCTGCGCTCCACCAGCCCGTCGGCCACGAGGCGATCGATGAGCCGGGTCACGCCACTCTTGCTGAGCAGGATGCGGTCGGCCAGGGAGCGCATCCGGATCCGCAGGTCCGGGGACCAGGCGATGGTCAGGAGCGTGTCGTACTCAGCGAGGGACAGGTCGTGTTCGGCGCGCAGCTCCTCATCGAGGCGTCGCGACACACGAGCATGCGCTTCGATGAAGGCACGCCACGGTGACAGACGGGCGTCGTGCGGGCTGAGGGGTCGCGCGACCGGCTCGGTGACGGTCATGGCTCGGATGCTACACCTTGACTTGGTGCTGGGATCGCTTAGTTGACAGCGCAACGATAGCCGCGTACAGTTGCGTTGTCAACCACATCACCCAGCCCGGACCGTCCGGGCCAAGCGAACCCCCGCGGAGGACCCCATCCCATGACCACCTGGAAGCTGGACACAGCCCACACGCAGATCGCCTTTTCGGCCAAGCACATGATGGTGACGACCGTGCGCGGCACGTTCCACGATGTCGAAGGCACGATCGAACTCGGCGAGACGGACCCGACCCGCTCGCGCGGCGAGTTCCGCGTCGGCACCGCCAGCGTCGACACCAACTGGGGGGCGCGCGACGCCCATCTGAAGTCCCCGGACTTCTTCGACGCCGAGACCTATCCGCACCTGAGCTTCGTCTCGACATCGGTCAAGCAGGTCAAGGACGACGAGTTCGAGGTCACCGGTGATCTGACGATCCGCGACGTCACCAAGCCCGCGACCTTCAAGGTCGAGCTCGACGGCATCGTCCCGGGCATGCGCGGCGGCCGACACGCCGGTCTGTCCGCGACGGCCAAGATCAATCGCGAGGACTGGGGACTCGGCTGGAACGTCGCCCTGGAGCAGGGCGGCTGGCTCGTCGGCAAGGAAGTCAAGATCGAGATCACCATCGCGGCCGATGAAGCGGCCGTCGCCGAGGCTCCCGAGCTGGCCGCGTCCGGCTCCTGACCGCGGTCTCTCGCTCGCGGATGCACGGAAGCATCCACGATCCCCAGCGAACCTGAGCGTCCTCCTCTCCCAAGCGCCCCGACCATTGGTCGGGGCGCTTGGCTTTCCGGCATCATCGCGGCATGGCGAACGCGGATGTGGTGGTGATCGGTGGGGGCATCGCGGGTGTGTCCAGCGCGGCGCACCTTGCCGCCGCCGGGCGGCGCGTCGTGCTGGTGGAACGGACGACCGTGGCCGCCGGTGCCTCCGGGCGGAACTCCGGGGTCGTCCAGCATCCTTTCGACCCGGTCCTGGTGGCGCTGCATCTCGAGACGCTAGATCTGTACCGGGAACTCGCGGCGGCGTCGGATGGGGGTTTCCGACTGCCCGCCGAGCCGGCCGGGCTGCTGAACGTCACCCACGATCCGGGCGTGGCCCAGCGTCGAGGAGGCCGGATCGGGCGATCGGGCCTTCAGTCTCATGACGGCCGCCGGCGTGACTCCCTCGGATCGACCTTCCTCGACGTTGAACCCGATGCGCCGGCGCTCGTCGGCGACCTCGTGGCGCGCGGGGCGACCTTCGTGCCGGCGATCGGTTCGGCGTCGCCGGGTGCCGTCCGCGCCTGCGCTCGACCGCTGAGCGCCGACGGTCGGCCGTTGATCGGGCGGATCCCGTGGGTCGAGGGCATGTGGGTCGTCGCCGGGCACGGACCGTGGGGCATCTCGACCGGGCCGGCCAGTGGACGCCTGGTCGCGGACCTCATCAACGGCACGCTGTCCGCGCCGCCGGCCACACTGGACGCAGTGCGCTTCGGGGGGTCGCCCGGCAGGTAGGCCGCGGGTCCCCGGCGGGGTCCGCCGATCCGTGGCGAGGTCAGCGTCCCTGACCAGGTCAGCCGGGGTGACCTGTTTGGGACAGATCCCTCGTGACGGTGTGCCCAGATGACGGTTTCCTGTCACCTGGGGGCATGGACCGTGCTCACCTGTCCGAATCTGGTCACGGGGGCTGACCTGGTCAGCCCGGGTGACCGGAGCGGGGGGCCGAGTGTGGGCCGCGCCACGTTCGCCACCCGGGGTTGGATCGCCGGTCGAGGTCACCGGGCCTGACCAGGTCAGCCGGGGTGACCTGTTTGGGACAGATCCCTCGTGACGGTGTGCCCAGATGACGGATCCCTGTCACCTGGGGGCATGGGCCGTGCTCAGCTGCCCGAATCTGGTCACGGGGGCTGACCTGGTCAGCCGGGGTGACCTGCGCCCCGCGGGGTGGCGGTTGCGCCCGGACGCCTCGACGAGGACTACCGCCAGCTGTTGGCGTCGAACAGGAAGAAGGTCGCCTGGGCCCACCGCTCGCGCAGCGCCGCCATCCGTTCCGAGCTCGGTGAAGCCGGCGGCTTCCCGACGAGATCGATGAGCACCACCGCGACCGGCTGGTCCGTGAGGCTGAAGCGGGCCGCGCCCGGACGATCGATGCGCGCCCTCGGCGCGACCGACCCGATCCGGCTCGATGCGGCATATCCGGCCATCGTGGGTGCGAGGGTACTCCGCCCATCGACCGACGGCTATCCTGTCGAGATGACGATGACCGCCCGCCGTTTTGGCGCCCAGAGCATGTCCTCCACACTGCGCGAGGTGCTCGTCAAGCGTCCGGGCCCCGCTTTCGGGCGCGCCTTCGACGATCCCGAGCACGGGTTCCTCTCCCCGGTCGATCTGGACGTCGCCCGCCGCGAGCACGACACCTTCACCGAACTGCTCGCCTCGCTGGGGCCGACCGTCCACGTCCTCGACGATGAGCCAGCGACCGATCCCGACCTCGTGTACACGTTCGATCCGCTGCTGGTCACGGACCGCGGTGCCATCCCGCTCCGGCCGGGCAAACCCAACCGCGCCGACGAGCCATCCGTGCTGGAGGCCTGGACCGCGGCGGCCGGCATCCCAACTGCGGGCCGGATCGAGTCCCCCGGCACGATCGAGGGCGGCGACACGTTCTGGCTGCGCCCGGACCTGTTCTGCATCGGGCGGACGCTGCGCACCAATAGCGCTGGTGTGGAACAGCTGGCGGCGCTCGTCGGCGGTGACGTCCGGGTCTTCGACGTCCCGTATTGGAAGGGACCCGAGGAGCTCGTCCACCTGATGAGCGTCATCTCGCCGGTCGCCGACGACCTCGCGGTCGTGTACCTGCCGCTCCTGCCGGTCGGGCTGTGGGAGCTGCTGGCGGACCTCGGGATCCGGACCGTGGCCGTGCCGGACGCGGAGTTCCCGACGCTCGGCTGCAACGTGCTCGCGGTCCGACCGGGTGTCGCCATCCTGGCCGAGGGCAATCCGCTGACCGCCGCAGCCCTGGCGGCGGTCGGTTGCGAGGTCCATACCTACCCGGCCACCCAGATCGGGATCAACGGCTCTGGAGGGCCGACGTGCATGACCCGGCCGATCCTGCGTGACTGAGCTCGTCATCGACCGGGATCGCCTGGTCGCCGACCTGCGCGAACTCATCGCCATCCCATCGATCACCGGCTCGGAGGAGGCTGTCGCGACGCGGGCGGCGGCGCTGCTCGAGGAGCTCGGGCTCGCGGTGGAGTGGGTGGACCCGGATCTCGCGGCCATCCGCGCGGATCCGGACTGGCCGGGCGAGGAAATGCCACGGACCGCGTTGCCGGTCCTGATCGGGCGGGCCGGTCGCACTGGCGGACGGCGGATCATCCTGTCCGGCCACCTGGATGTCGTGCCGCCCGGCGATCCCGCGACGTGGACGACCGACCCGTGGGGCGGCGAGATCCGCGACGGCCGGCTATACGGCCGCGGCGCGTGCGACATGAAGGGCGGCGTCGCGGCGATCCTGGCGGCCGTGCGCGCGCTCCAGGCTGTCGGGACCCTGGGAGTGCTGAACGGTGAGCTGCTCGTGGTCCTCGTGCCCTCGGAGGAGGACGGCGGACAGGGCACGCTGGCGGCCATCCGGGCCGGAGCGACGGCGGACATGGCGGTCATCACCGAGCCCTCCAACCTGGATGTCGTCGTGGCCCATGCCGGCGCGATCACCTTCCGGCTGACCGTGCCCGGCCGGGCCGCCCATGCCTCGCAGCGACGCGAAGGCGTGTCGGCGCTCGATAACCTGTTCACGCTGCTTGCGGCACTGACGGCCGACGAGGCGCGACGGAACGCGGCGGAGACCGATCCGCTCATGACCGCGCTGGGCCTGCCGTATCCGACGATCGTGGGCAAGGTGCAGGGCGGCGAGTGGGCCTCCACGGTCCTCGATCGCGTGACCGCCGAAGGTCGATACGGCGTGCGCCTCGGCCAGTCGGCCGCGGACGCGGAAGCGGAGCTGCGAGCCTGTATCGCGGCCGCCGGCGAAGCCGACGACTTCCTGCGCGACCATCCGGCGACGGTCGAGATCACCGGCGGCCGCTTCGGCTCCGCGCGCGTGCCGTCCGATCATCCACTCCCCGTCGGGCTCGCGGCGACCGTCGAAGCCGTGACCGGCCGCCGTCCGGCCCTGCTCGGGGAGCCGTACGGGGCGGACATGCAGATGTTCGTGAACGTGGGCGGGACGGGGTGCATCATCTTCGGCCCGGGTGATGTCCGGGTCGCGCACAGCGCGGACGAGTACGTGCCTCTCGATGAGGTCGTCGACTGCGCGCGGGTCCTGGCGGCCTGGGTCGAGCGCGAACTCGCCTAGCGAATTCGCCTAGCGAACGTGCGTCGCGACGGCCTCGCGTCGGGCCACGACCAGGATCACCGGGATCACCACCATGGCCGCACCCAGCAGGCCGAGCGTCGCGTAGCTGGCCGCCGCGACGACCACGCCGGAACCCAGGCTGGCCGCGGCCGCCGAGCTCCAGATCAGGGCGTCGGTGAGGCCCTGGAGGCGCGTCCGCTCGGCGATGGACAGGTCATGGGTGAGCAACGCCG
Organism: Candidatus Limnocylindrales bacterium; assembly: GCA_051306295.1. GTDB lineage: Bacteria > Chloroflexota > Limnocylindria > Limnocylindrales > CSP1-4 > SPCO01. Next base: position 8,218 of record JBPPMZ010000130.1, on the reverse strand, counting down.
AGCCCGCCACGTAGCCCAGGTTCCAGCCGTACCCCAACAGGAAGAGGGCGACGAACAGGAGGACGCCGCCATCGGGTGGGGCGACCGCGGAGAGGATCGCCGCGGCCGCCGTCACGGCGAGGCCCGCGAGGATGACCGACACGCTGCCGAACCGGTCCGTGAGGCGGCCCGAGATGGGCGACAGCGCGAACATCCCCAGGGTGTGGCCGCTGAGCACGATGCCGACCGCGACCAGGTCGTGGCCGTGCTCGGTCATGTGCAGCGGCGTCATGGTCATGATCAGGACCATGATCACCTGGACGGTGACCAGCGCGACGATCGCGACCGGGACGTTGGGCCGGCGTAGGACGTCACGAAGGGCCACGCCGGTCGCTCGATCCGTCCCGGGGTCGTCGTGCGGTGACGAGCGGTCGGCCAGCGCGTAGGGATCGGGGCGAAGGGAGATGAGGGTGAGGATCGCGGCCGTCCCCACGAAGACCACCGGCACCAGGTACGCGCCGGCCAGATCGGGCATGCCGAACGAGGCTGCGAACTCCGCGGCCGGCGCGGCAAGGTTCGGCCCGACGACCGCGCCGACCGTCGCGCCCCAGACGACCGTGCCCAGGGCGGCCGCCCGCCGTTCGGTCGGGTACAGGTCGGCGGCGACGTATCGCGACAGCTGGTTGGATGCGTTCCCGAAGCCGATCAGCACGGTGCCCACGAGCAGCAGCGGCAGGGAGGCGGCGATCACGGCGAAGGTCGCCACGAGCGCGCCGAGGACCCCGACTCCGTAGCCCGCCGCCAGGCCCATCCGGCGTCCACGTCGGACCATGACCTGCGACAGCACCACGGACCCCGCGGCTGCGCCCAGGACGACGGTCGCCCCGGGCGCTCCGCTCCATGCCGTGTCACCGGACATGTCGCGGGCCACGATCGTCGCCACGGTCGCGGCGGCGATGTGTCCGACGCTGCCCAGGGCCACGCCGGCCACCAGCGACCAGACGGTTCGCCGGCGCAGTCGTTCGAGCTCGGTCGGCGACAGCTTGAGTTGATCCGTCGGTGTGGTCACGGCGCGATGATAGGAGCGCCCGGCCGGCGCCGTCAGGGTCGGCCGGCGTGCTCGACGACGGAGCACAGGGCCGAGACGGCATGCATCTGGTCGGGGGTTCGACAGCCCGCTTCCAGGAGCCGCGGGGAGGCGACCACGATGGCCAGCGCTCGCGCGCGCGACACCGCGACGTTGAGCCGGTTCCTCGAGTACAGGAAGCCCATGTCCCGCGGCGCATCCTCACGACTGGAGCTGGCCATCGAATAGATCGCCACCGCCCCTTCGCGGCCCTGGAACTTGTCCACCGTACCGACGTTGCCAGGGCGGCCGATGCGTCGCTGTAGGGCGGCCTGGATCTCGGCCACCTGCGCGTTATAGGGCGCGACGACGATGACGTCCCCGACGGCGATCGGCCGCGAGTGGCCCTTCGCGTCCGTCCACGTGCGACCGACCAACGCGGCCACGAGCCTGGCGACGACCTCCGCTTCTTCGCGGGAACGTGGGCCATTGCCCTCGTGCGGGACCGGGATCCAGCGGATCCCGGCGCCGTCGAGCGATGGTTCCAGCGCGTCCACCCGCTGGCCCTCGGTCGATCGATGCGCCGTCAGTCGTCCGTCGTAGAACGTGTCGGAGATGTAGGCGTTGATCGCCGGATGGAGGCGCCGGGTGACGTCGAGGAAGAGCCCTCGGTCGGCTGGGACCGTGATGGCGTCGCCGACCAGGTGCTCCAGGGCAGAGGCTCCGGCGCGTCCGGGATGGACGCCCTGCGACACCATCGGCAGCTGGTTCGGGTCCCCGACGAGCACGATCGAGTGCGTGGCCCGGCCCATCGCGACGACGTTGGCGGCGGACATCTGCCCCGCCTCGTCCACGAACAGGACGTCGATCCGGCCCTCGAACTCGGGCCGGGCGAAGACCCACGGCGTGCCCGCGACGATGTCGACGCGGCTGTCCTCAAGGGCGCTCGCGACCTGGCCGTTGTCGGCCAACGTCACGAACGGCAGGTGGCCGGCGTGGTCGTCGAGCGGACCCGCCCGCTGGAGCACACGCGGCGCTGGGTGGGCACCGTCGTCGAGGGCCTCGTGTACGGCCTCCAGGAGGTTGCTGATGGTCTTGTGCGACTGGGCGGTGATGCCCACCGTCTTGCCGTCGCGGACCAGGGCGAGGATCATCCGCGCCGCGGTCCAGGTCTTGCCGGTGCCGGGTGGACCCTGGATGGGGAGCACGGTCGTCTCAAGGGCCGGCGCAAGGCGGATGGCCGCGTCCGACGCTGATTCGCCCGGGAGGGCGAGGGCGGATGCACCCCACGGTGCCGAGCGGAGGCGCGGCGATCGCCGGAGCAGGAAGTCGCGGGCCGCGCGGAAGGGCCCGTCGCCGTCGATGCCGTCCTCGACCACGGCGTCTGCGACGCGCTTGAGGGCCTCCTTGATGACCCGGCTATCGATCGGCTTGATGGGCAGGAGTGCCGTCGGATGCGGCCACGCCGCATTCCGACTCCGCGACAGGGTCACGATCCCCTGCTCGTCGTCGAGGGCGATGATCGTGCCGGCCCCCTTGCCGGTGCCCTTGTCGATCGGCGCGTCGCCCGGATCGAAGCCGTGATCCTGGGGCTCGAAGCGGTAGCGACGGACCACCATCTTCCCGTCCGGTCGCTCATCGATGAAGGCCAATCCTCCGATCGCGTCGCGCTCGCCGACCAGGTCCTCCACCGTCAGCTCGTCCTTGAGCTCGTACCATCGCCACCACTGCGACTTCTCCTCGCGACGATGCCAGTCGAGGAGGTCCGCCAGCAGATGCAGCGCATCGGCTTGGGCGCCGTCCGTCCCCTGTGCTGCGAGGTGATGCAGCCGGTCCTCCAGGGCCGCGATCTGGGCCTGCCACTCGCTCAGGGCCTCGCTGGCCGCCCCGTCCCGCGGCATCGGCCGTGCCCAGGCCAGGGCGGGCCAGCGCGCCATCGCATGAGACCGCCAGTCCTCGAGCCAGGCCCGGAGTCGATAGGTCGACACGCAGTCGTCGCGGTTGTAGTCGGCGATGCCGTCAAGGATCGTCTGGTCGCGCTCCTTGAGCCAGGTCTCGAACGCGACGACGCTGAAGCCGGCCTCGGTGACCGGCCCCTGCCGGACGGGCATGTACTCCTTCTCGACCTGCTTGAGCGAGTACGACTCGACCGAGCCCCGGATGCCCTGGCGGACGACGTTGAGGAGGTCGACCAGGATGTCGCCGCGGAGCAGGCGGTCAACCTCGTCGGCGCCGACCCCATGACGGGCCATGAGGCGTTTGATGGCGCCCGACTCGTAGCCGCCGTAGTGGTAGACGTGCATCTCCGGATGGGCGTCCAGACGGTCCGTCACCAGGCGCAGGAAGGCGAGGAAGGCGTCCCGCTCCTGGTCCTGGTCGGTGGCCCAGATGGCGTGGTAGACCGGTTCGCCGTCGACCGCCTCGACGACGCCCAGGAGGTACTCGAGGCCGACCTCGGTCGCCCACGGATCGGCCTCGATATCGAAGAAGAGATCCCACGGCGACGGTTCCGGCAGCGCCGCGAGGCCCCTGCCGGGATCGGTCGGGTCGGGCTCGATGAGCTCCCACAGAGAGCTGCCCGTCTGGAGCTTATGGAGTTGGACGCGGGCCTGTTCACGTAGGCGGACCCGTCGGCCCTCGCGCATGTCCGCGACCGGGGCCTCCAGGGGCCGTTGCGCGATGGCCGTCAGGGTCGTCGAGCCGGCCTGCTCGAAGCGCTCAGTATCGAGGCGCGACAGGCCCGCCACGAGTGACGGATGGTCGTCCGCGCGGCGACGGGAGATGCAGCTCGGGAGCCAGGTGCACACCCGGCAGTGGTCGACCGGATCCGGGTACGTGCCCGCATCCCCGTCGGGACCCGCCGCCACGCGGGCCTCGAAGCGGGCCTTGACGAAGCGGAAGTACGGCGCGAAGTCGGCGGTCCGAAACGGGTGCCGCACCCGATCGCCGGTGATGACCTCCAAGTGCTCCGGCGCGATCCCCTGCAGGCGTTCCAGCAGATCGGCGTACACGCACATCTGGAGGATCGCGCCGCCCTTCACCGACCGAGCGAGCTTCGTGTCGGCGATGTCGTAGCTCCAGCTGCCGAGGCCGGGCGACGGCCGGTCGGCACGTTCGAACAGGAAGTCGGCGTGGCCGCGCCAGCGACCGTCGAAGAACGTCGCCTGGAAGACGACGTCGGCACCGTCGCGCATCGCCGCCAGGGTCGATGCCTGTGCGGTCCGAAGGTCGTCGGGCGTTCGCAGGTCGCCCTTCGGGATCTCGACGACACGCAGGCCTTGCGCGCGGAGGTCGTCGAGGTAGGCGGCCTCGTGGAGATCGCCCTTCTCCTGGATGAGTGCGATCGTCGGGTCGTCCGATCGATGCGGACGCTCCCAGCGTCCGGCGATCCGCCCGAGCTCGAGCGTCGAGAGGTGATCGCACGCGAGGAAGCCGACGAGGTCGGTCGCGCTGAGAAGGACCGTCCCGTCCTTGGCGAGTTGCACGGCCCAACCATAGCGGGCGGAGCGTGCCAGCTCGCCTGTCACGGTCGCTGGTAGCCGCGCCGGACGCGACGACGCCGATCCGGGGAGGGACCGGACCGGCGTCGAGGCGGGTGAGTGGAAGAGCGCGGCGGCCCTGGGGAAGGGCCGCCGCTGGGATGGGCTACCTTAGCGGCGCGCGCGGACCGCGGTCAGGCGGAGGGTGCCGACGAACGCGACGAGACCGACCATCGCGAGCACGGCCAGCGGCAAGCCGGCGGTCGTCGCGTCGTTCTGGGTGGTCGCCACGGTGTCGGTGGCGGGGGCGGCGACGCCGTCCACGCCGACCGCGGCGGTCAGCGTCTCACCGGCGAGCGAGCCGATGGCGAAGACGCTGTACGACCGGCCCGCCGCGAGGTCGAGGGCACCCGGGTCGAGCGGGCAGACCGTGTTGTCCGCATCGGCGCAGACCTTGAGGTCGTAGGAGCCCGGGTCCAGGGTCAGGTACCCGGTCGCGTTCGGGTAGGCGACGTTGTCGACGACCGTCGCGGAACCGTCCTGGGTCAGGACGTCCACGGCCGGCGTGTCAGCAGAGAAGTGCACGACGCGGACCTGCGTCTTCTCGGCACTCGGAGCCGGAGCGTCGACCAGGACCTGGGCCTCGATCGAGGCAAGGACGTTGGTCGCGGCGATGGTGTACTTCGTGTCGTCGCTGACGTCCAGGGCGGGCACGTCGATCGGGCAGATCGTGGCGTCGGCGGTGGCACAGACCTTGACGGCGTAGGTGCCGCCCGGCAGGGCCACGTAGTCGGTCAGGTCACCGAACTCGAGGCCCGACAGGGCATCGACCTTGGCGCCATCGACATAGACATCGACCGACGGGGCGTCCGGCGAGCCGTGGAGGACCCGGACGTGGGCGTCGCCTTCCGCGGCGGCGGCCGGCGCAGCGGCGAGGAGGGCGAGCATCGCGGCAGCAGCAAGGATGGCGAACCGGGCAGAGCGAGAGGTGCGGGTGCGCATCAGGTGGGATCTCCTGCGTCCTTGGGAGGTCCGCTCAGGTGGACCGTGGATGCTCGGGTCACCCACCTGTTCGGTGGTGATGCGCTCGCGGATGGGGTTGCCCCCGGGGGGTCAGTTCGCCCGGGCGACGTACCCGCAGATCGGGCAGGCCGCGATCCCGCTGCTGGGATCGACCTCGAGGAAGCTCGCGCACCCGTTGGTGCGGCAGAACGTCCGGCCGGCGGCCGTGGACTGGGTGGAGCGGCGGCGCAGCCGACGCATGGAGCTGGATCGACCGGCGAAGGTCGAGGTGGCGGAACGGGTCATCATGGTGTTCGGGACTCGTGAGCTTTCTTCGCGCCAGACGACGTGATGAGTCGTCGGCAGCGATGTGATCGATTCGCTCTGGGCAGCCGTTACGTTGGCCGGAGCGAGCTGGTGGTCCGGGCGGCGAACCGGGAGCGCTCCTGTGATGAGGCGCTCAGACCGGGGCCGTCGCTGCGGACCGAAGACCGGGTCATCATGCCCGCTGATCGGCATTCCGTCAAACTTCCGATGGTCCTGGGTGACGTCGGGGCCGTCGGGCCGCCGCCACGGCCGACCGCGTCGGGTACGCTGCACGCATGTTCAGCCGACCCGGCACCGAGGGGCCCAACCCCCGCCTGATCCTCGCGTTCCTGGCCCTCGTCGTGGCGGCCCAGGGGTTCTACGCGGCCCTCTCGGTGTTCGTCGACACGCCGATGGAGGACCACCTGTTCGGCATGGCCATCGACGCCATCCTGCTCTACTACCTGAACAAGCAGAGCATCAAGGACCTCTTCGCCGCCTGACGTACCAGGCCCGGAAGTAGGCCTTGTATCCCCGATTCGGGCGACTACCATGCGAGCCAGCGCAGTCGCCGCCCTGATGGGCGGCGAGCGAGGGAGTCGGGAGGTCGAGGGTCCAATGACAGAAGCGACGCCGCAAGCGTCTTCGGTACCGGGAGGGCTGGTCTACGCGGACGTCCCCAACCGGGCCATCGCCTACATCATCGACGCGATCATCATCGCCGTCATCGTCGTCATCGTCGGCGGGATCGTCGCGGCCATCGGTCTGGCTGCCGGCGGGTTCATCAGCGCCCTGGTCATCGGGATCATCGGCCTGGCCATCAGTGCCGGCTACTTCATCTACACCTGGACGACGATGCGGGCCACGGTCGGCATGAAGGCCCTTGGGATGCAGATCGGTAACGCCGGCGACGGCAAGACCCTGACCCAGGACCAGGCCATCCGCCGCTGGCTCGCCGTGAGCGCACCGTCCATCCTGGCCCAGGCGTTCCAGCCGATCGCGGTCATCGGCCTGATCCTTTCGATCGCCGCCTTCGCCTGGTTCATCTACCTCGTGTACTCGACGGCCCAGAGCCCGACCAAGCAGGGCTGGCATGACGTCTTCGCCAACACGATGGTCGTCAAGGCCGCCAAGACGGTCGGCTGACCCGGCGGTCTGCTAGCCCGGCGGATAGCCCGTGATCCGCCGGATCTCCCGGTAGAGCGGTCGTAGCCGGCCGTACATCCGGCGGTAGACCGAGCGATACAGGTCGTCATAGCGCGCGTGATCGGCGGGGTTCGGATCCCGGACCTCGCCGACGTGCACCATGGCCGCCACTGCGGACTCGACGTCGCGATGGATCCCTAGGCCCACCGCCGCGTCGATGGCCGCTCCCGGCCCCGAAGGTCGCGAGGCCGCTCGCGGCGTCCAACGAGCGCAGGCCCGCCATCGCGCTCATGTCCACGGACACGACGGGCCGCTCGGACGGCACGACCGTGACCCCACCGACCACGCTCGTCCCGCCGCCGAACGGGACCAGCGTCCAGCCCGCGGCGGCGGCCCGTTCCAGGAGGTCGCGCGCAGCCGCGGCATCGGTGGGCCGGGCAACGGCGTCGGGCACGGCCGGCAGTCGGCCCGTGCGCAAGGCGATCCAATCGGCCACATCCTGTCCGCGGGCATGACGGATCCGGTCCACCGCGTCCAGCGAGAGCCCGGGCTCCGGCGAGATCCGGGATCCAGGGACCGTCGCGGCGACCTCGTCCAGGGTCACATCGCGGGGCGGCGTTCCGGCCCCGACGAGATCGACCAGCACCTGGCGGACTCGCCCGGGCAACTCGGCGTCCACGGCGGGCAAGCCCCAGCCGTTCCAGCGCCGGTCGGTCGTCATCGCGCGCATCGTGCCTCACGGCGGGCGACAGGGATGGCTCGGACTGGCACACTCGCGGGCACGATGACGACCGAGGACCTCCAGCCGGACGACCCGACGCGCGACGACGAGCCATCGAGCACACTCGGGCGGATGCTGGCGTCCGCGGAAGCCGCGTCCGCCCCGTTCGTCGACGGTGTCGGATCCGCTCTCGGCGCGGCCCTCGATTCGATCCGCGAGTCGGCCGGACGGCGCGTCAGGCGCATCCGACTGATGAGCCGCGAGCCGCTGCCGTCGCTCCCGGAGCTCTACCCGGAGGCGCGTCGCGCGCGCCCGGTCGAGGCCGGCGTGCGGACCATCGACGTGGCCGACATCCGCGGCACGGCGGTCGGGGGCGGGGACCAGCGCGGCGCGGACTTCCTGCCGTTCCGCGAGTTCCGCGGCAAGAACTGGTCCGCGCGCTGGCAGCGCCTGCGCAAGGCCCAGGATCGGATGGCCGACCTGCCGCCTGTCGATGTCGTGAAGTACGACGGCTCGTAC
>JBPPMZ010000129.1:0-9989 GCA_051306295.1 Candidatus Limnocylindrales bacterium | reverse complement strand
ACGACGGTCGGATCGCGCTCTTCCGCCCCGGGCGCGAGGCCCTGCGCCCGGTCGGTGCCCCGGACGGGATGGAGCGACCGGCGACCGAGCGCCACGAGCGCCTGCGCGAACACCTCACCAGCCGAGGGGCGAGCTTCTATCGCGAACTCCGGCTGGCCGCTGGTGGCGGCTCAGATCGCGAGACGCTCGACGCGCTATGGGATCTGGTCTGGGCGGGCGAGGCCACCAACGACACGTTCGGTCCGTTGCGGGCCCTGCGCTGGAAGCGCCCGACGGGGAGTGGCGCGAACGGCGCTCGGCGGCCGCGCCCGGGTCGGCTCACCGCGCTCGGTCCACCGGAGGCGGCCGGCCGCTGGTCGCTGGTGGATCCCGGGACGGGGACGGCGTCCAGCATCACGGCGACCGAGCGCCTCCACGCGACGGCCCTCGCCCAGCTGGAGCGCCACGGCGTCCTGACCCGGGAGGCGGTCGCCACCGAGGGCACAGACGGTGGCTTCTCCGCGGTCTACCCGATCCTGCGCGCGTTGGAGGATGCCGGCCGGATCCGGCGCGGCTACTTCATCGACGGCCTGGGCGCCGCGCAGTTCGCCCTGGCCGGGGCTCTGGATCGACTGCGTGCGGCGCGCGACGACGCCGACGGCCCCTCCGGTCGCGCCATCCACCTGCTGGCCGCCGCCGACCCCGCGAATCCGTATGGGGCCGCGCTCCCGTGGCCGCGCCGCGACGAGGGCGACCGTCGCCCGTTCCAGCGCGCGGCCGGGGCCTACGTCGTGCTCGTGGACGGGAACGCGGCTCTGTACCTGGAACGGGGTGGCGCCACGCTCCAGACGCTACCCGCCTTCGATGACCCGACGACCGCCACCGCCGCCGTCCGTGGGCTGTCGGCGCTGGTCGCGGGCGGGCGCGTCCGCGATCTCGTCATCCGCAAGGTCGATGGGTCGGCGGTGGCGGATTCGCCGGTCCGCACGGCGCTCCTGGACGCAGGCTTCGTGGCCGGCTATCGCGGGCTGACCTTGCGTGGCATCCGATGAGAGCCCGGCAAGCGACGCATGGTAACGTGCGCGGATGAAGTCACAGGTCGGACCAAAAAGCGCCACAAGGTCGGACCTGCCGACGACGGTCGGGGTGCGCGAATTCCGCGATCATCTCTCGCAGTACCTCGAGCGGGTGAAGGCTGGCGAGACGCTGACCATCACCGAGCACGGCAAGCCCATCGCCCGGATCGCCGGCTCCTCGAAGCCGCCCCGCCTGCTCGAGTTGATCGCCCGAGGCGAGGCCACCGCGGCGACGCGACCCGTGACGGACCTGCTCAAGATCAAGCGCGTGAGGATCACCGGATCCACGCAGGACTTCATCGATGAGATCCGCTGATGACGGCGTACGTCGATGCGTCGGCGGTCGTCAAGTTGTACGTGGACGATGAGGGACCCGGCTTCGATCTCGCGCCGGTCACGGCGGCCTACGACTCGCTGACGACGAGCCGCCTGACCTACGTCGAGACGACGGCCGCCCTGGCCGCGATGCGCCGAGCCGGGCGTCTGTCACCCGCTCGGCATGCGGCCGCGCTGGAGGCGTTCGCGGTCCTCTGGGCGACGTTCGAGGTCATCGATATCTCCCAGGACGTGGCCCACGACGCCGGTGAAGTCGCCGAGACCTTCGGCCTGCGGGCCGCCGACGCCATCCACCTCGCCAGCCTTCGTGCTCTGGATGCGCCAGCCGTGCCGCTCGTCGCATGGGACGCTCGCCTTCGCGAGGCGGCCCTGGCCAACGGGTACGCCTGCTATCCCCCCGAGGTCTGAGTGCCTGAGGGCGACACGCTCTTCCGCACCGCCGCCGGGCTCCGGCCACACCTCGTGGGGCGCGATGTCACCGCGGCTCGCGCCCAGGGTCCCGGACCTGTCCCCCAGGTCCAGCGCATCGTCGGCAAGCGCATCGATGCCGTCGAGGCGCAGGGCAAGAACCTGCTCATCCGGTTCGATGGCGGCCTGGAGATCCGCACCCACCTGCGCATGAACGGGTCGTGGCACCGCTATCGACCAGGCGAGCGATGGCGTCGGCCGCCCGGTCGGGCGCGCCTGGTGCTGGAGGTGCCGGGTTCAGTCGCGGTCTGCTTCGACGCGCCGGTCGTCGAGCTCTTCGAGCAGCGCGCGGAGCACCTGCACCCGTCGCTCTCACGCCTGGGGCCGGATCTCCTCGCCCCCGATTTCGACGCGGCCGAGGCCCATCGGCGACTCCGCTCGCCGGAGCGGGCAGACCTGGAGATCGGGATCGCCCTGCTCGACCAGCGCGCGATGGCCGGCATCGGCAACGTCTACAAGAACGAGATCCTGTGGATCGAGCGCGTGTCGCCGTTCAGCCGGGTCGGGGATATCGACGACACCACGCTCGACCAGCTGATCGCGACCGGTCACCGACTGATCAACGCGAACGTCGACGCGCGGCGCGGTCCGGAACGGGTGACGACCGCGGGCGACCGCGGCGCCTCGGGACCGCTCTACGTGTACGGGCGCCAGGGTCGGCCGTGTCGCCGCTGCGGCACGCGCATCGCCGTCACCCGCCAGGGCACGGACATGCCGCGCTCGACGTACTGGTGCCCGACCTGTCAGGGAGGACCTGCATGACGGACACCGATGTGCGCTGTTCGCCGGCCCCCGACGGCTGGCGCTGTGAGGTGACGCTCGGGCCCGGGACGGCATCACGCCACGACGTGACCGTCTCGAGCGCCGACGCCGAGCGACTGTCGGCGGCGGGCGGCGAGGCCGACGTCGAGCGATTGGTGTTCGAGACGTTCGAGTTCCTGCTGGAGCGGGAGTCGGCGAGCGCGATCCTGCGCGCCTTCGACCTGCGGGTCGTCAACGACTACTTCCCCGACTTCGACGCCGAGATGACCCACCGGCTGGCGACCTGACGGGAGACGTGCCGCCCCCGCCGCGTATCATCGCGGGCCATGTGCGAGCACTTCATCGCCCGGGCCGCAGAGCCATTCCGCCTCGACGAGCTGTGGCCGTTCACCGAGCGCCTGGAGCGTTTTGGGGTGGCGGGGTTCGGCTGGGGCGCGGCCTGGGTCAGCGGGGTTGGTGGTCTGTCCAGCCACCGCGATGTGCGCGCCTTCCGCGATGATCCCGACGGCCAGAGGAAGGTCGGCGCCGTCGAGACCACGGCGGCCCTGATCCACCTCCGGCGCCCCTCACGCCTGTCGACGCTGGCCCTGCCCGATACCCAGCCATTCGACGATCCGACGGGGCGCTACAGCCTCAGCCACAACGGCGACCTCGCCGACTATCGCGGCCTGCGCCGAACGTATCGTGACCAGGGGCGGATCCACGGTCGGGCGGACACCGAGGTCGGCGCCCGTTGGCTGGAGGACGCGTGGCGGGAGGGTGAGCCCGTTGCGCACCTGCTCGGGGCCCTCCACGACCGGTTCGGCGGGCAGGCGAACCTGGCCGTCCTGACGGGCGACGGCACGCCCCACCACTACGCCGGCAATGACGAGAACCCGGTGTTCAGCTTCCGCCTTGGAGCGATCGGGATCGTCTCGACCGGCATCTACTCACTCGATCGGTCGCTCTTCCGGTTCGTCGCCCCGCGCGCGACGGAGCGCCGGCTCGTCCGACTGCGCACGACGGTCGCCCTCGATGGGGCTGGACAGGCGCGCGTCGCAACGTAGGATTGCGCGGACGGTGCGCCGGGGGGCCCGCGTCTGAGCCCGAGCGAGGACGAGACCGATGACCGATCCGCGCGCCGATGCCATCGACCAGACCGGCCGCCCGACCGCTCTGTTGCCGTTCCGCCAGATCCTGCGCCTGTCCCTGTACTGGCTTGGTCTGTCCTCGATCTTTGCGGGCCTGAACTTCATCCTGGGTGGCCGACTCGAGTTCGATGGGCTGGTCGACCCCGACTCAGCGGGCCGGGCGCTCTTCGCCGTCTCGATCAGCGGGGCGGTCATCGCGGCCATCGTCCAGCCGACGGTCGGTGCCATCTCGGATTACACGGTATCGCGCTGGGGTCGGCGCAAGCCGTACATCCTGGTCGGGTCGGTGCTGGACCTGGTCTTCCTGATCGGTCTGGCCATGAGCAACGACCTGATCGCCATCGCCGCGTTCATCGCCCTGCTCCAGTTCAGCGCCAACCTTGCCCAGGGTCCGTTCCAGGGCTACGTGCCGGACCTCATCGCCGCCCCGCAGGTCGGCCTGGCCAGTGCACTCGTCGGGATGATGCAGATCCTGGGCAACGTGGCGGGCTTCGTCATCGGTGGCATCGCGGTGGCCACGGACCAGTTCGCGCTGGGCTTCGTGGCCCTGGGCGTGCTCGAGCTCGTGACGATGCTGTCTGTCGTGATCAACGTCCAGGAGGGGCCGCCGGCGCGGTCGCGCGGTGGGCGGTCGTGGCTGTCCGTCGCCGCGGAGGCCTGGGGGACCGACATCCTGAAGGAGCGCAGCTTCCTGTGGCTGGTCGGGTCGCGGCTGGCCGTCCTGATGGCGGGTGGCGTCCTGACCAACCTGGCGGTCTTCTACCTGCCGCGCTCGCTGGGCCTGACCCAGGAGGAGTCCGGGACCGCGTTCATCGCGATGGTCGGGCTGGTGGCTCTGGGCACGGTGATCAGCGTGGTGCCCTCGGCCCGCGTCTCGGACCGCGTCGGGCGCAAGCCGGTCATCTGGGTGAGCTGCCTCATCGGGGCGGTCGGGGTGGGGATCGTGGCGATCGCCCCGTCGTTCCCTGTCGCCCTCGTGGGCTCGACGCTGTTCGGATTGTCGGCCGGCATCTTCCTGGCGGTCGACTGGGCGCTCATGACCGACATCATCCCCAAGGCCGCGTCCGGGCGGTACATGGGCCTGTCCAACGTCGCCACCGCTACGTCAGGGGTGCTGGCTATCGCCGTCGGCGGGACGCTGATGGACGCCGTGGGTGGTGGGGAGGGGCCGCGGGCCGCCCTGTGGCTCGGTGTGGCGCTGTTCGGCCTGGGGGCGCTGCTGCTCCGACCGGTCGTCGAGCGGCGACGAGACGGCGGGGACCTCGACCTCAGCCCGGTGCCAGCCGCCTGACGGTGCTCAGGGCGTCGCGTGTCCAGCGGCGCCAGGTCGTCGGCCGGATCACGTCCCACGGGTTCGCCCGCCGATAGAGCCACGGGATGGCCGCCCACAGGTAGATCAGGTAGTCCAGGCGGATCGGCCGGGCCCCGAACCCGAAGAGCGCCTGGAACTGCACGATCGTCAGTGGCAACAGGACGATGCTGAGCGCGATCGAGGCCGCCAGCCAGGCCAGGCCCCAGCGCCGTGCGGCCGATGACAGCACAGGCCAGAGCAGGACCGGGATCCACTTCATCCAGGTGGCGAGCGCCCATAGCAGCCCGCCGAGGCGTGGACCCGTGAACTGCGCCGCCCAGAGCATCAACGTCAGCTGGAGGTTGATGTTGCCGGTGTCCAGGTTCGCACCGAGCGGGAACCCGAGGGCCGCGACCAGGATCGCCGTCGGGAGCGGTCGACGGCGATAGGCCCAATGGACTGTCCACAGCAGGAGCAGGATCGTCCCGACCCGCCAGGCGAACCAGGCCACGTCCCAGGGCAGCAGGGCCCACGGCGCGAACAGGGGCAGCATCCAGGGGGCGTAGACGTAGGGCAGGAACGCGCCGGTCGGGTGGTACGGGTCGCCGCCGTTGAGCCAGATGCGCACCGCGGCCCAGTACGCCCGGGCATCGGCACCGGCCGCGTCGCCACGACCGATCATGCCGGCGGCGAGCAGCGAAAAGGTCAGGGCCAGCAGGCCGATGGCGATCAACCGGCGACGGTCGCGCAGCCGCGAGGCCTCCCGGCGCAGGGCCCGGCGAAAGACCCCGGCGCGTCGCCGCGTGGGTTCGCTCAGCCGGTCGGACAGGTCGGCGACGATGCGGCCGCGGCCTCGGATGGTGCCCGGGATCGGGTGGAGTTCGGGCGGGGGCGGGGCGTCCGACATGGCGTGCATCCTCTCACGCTCGGTCGTGGGGCCGTCGTCTCGCGGTGATCGCTGAGGCCCTCCGCGGGCGGCTCGCGCCATGGCAACGGTCCCGCCCGGGTATCCTGTGCCGCGACACGCAACGGGAGCCCAGCAACACCCGTGACCGACGGACACGTCATCATCATCGGGGGCGCGGAGGACAAGGTCCGCGACCGCGTCATCCTCAGCCGTTTCGCGACGCTCGCGGGCGGCCGCGACGCGACCGTCGCGGTGATCAGCACCGCGTCGTCCCTGGGCCTCGAAGCCGGCGACCGCTACAAGCAGGTGCTCGGCGAGCTGGGTGTGCCCAGGGTCCGGACGATCCATGCGGTCACGCGCCAGCAGGCCAACGACGAGACCGCGGCACTCGCCATCCGGGACGCAACGGGCATCTTCATGACCGGCGGCAACCAGTTGCGCCTGTCCTCGACGATCGGCGGGACGCGCCTGGCCGACGCGGTCCTCGACCATTTCCGGCAGGGAGCGGTGGTGGCGGGCACGAGCGCCGGGGCCAGCGCGATGTCCAGCCACATGATCGCGTTCGGGGCGTCCGGCGCGACTCCGAAACACCGGATGGCCCAGATCGCGGCCGGCCTCGGCGTGCTGCCGGGGGTCATCGTCGACCAGCACTTCCAGCAGCGGAACCGGCTCGGCCGATTGCTCAGCCTCATCGCCCAGAACCCGTCGCTGCTGGGTCTCGGCGTGGACGAGGACACGGCGGGCGTCGTCGGGCCCGACCACGTGATGGAGGTCATCGGCCGCGGCTCGATCACCGTCGTGGATGGGGCACGCTCCGAGACGGACGCCTGGGAGGTCCACGGCCACCGACCGCTCATGATCTCGGGTGTGGTGCTCCACTCCCTGCCGGCGGGCTATCGATTCGACCTGCGCCGGCGCGAGCGGATCGTCGCCCCGACGCTCCACGCCATCGCCGGCGGCGAGGCCGCCTCGAGCTGACTGCGGTCGTGGGGGCCCGCCCGCGGGTCCGCTGGCCAGGCCCAGTCGGCGCTGAGCGAAGCAGGCGACCGGCGAGCGGGTTCGTCGGTCGACCGTGGCGGGTCCGGACGGCCCTCCTGACATCGATCGGTGCGCTGGGCGGTCGATCTGAGGGCGGAGGAGGCCGCGAAGGGCACGATCCCGATGGTTCTCGGTCGCTTGCTGCGCTGGGCGAAGCGCGGGCGGGCCGTCGGGTTCCGTTTCGGTCGTTGGCTGCGCCTGGCGAAGCGCGTCTGCCGGACACGCGACCCCGTCGGCGGCCTCCCACCGCCTCGACGTGTACGCCGACCGGGTGCATCCGTACACTGACCGCCTGAGCGTGGACCGCAGGAGGGCAGCGTGACCGAGACGGCCGAACCGACCAGCGAGCAGCCGCGTCCGGCCAGGAAGCCCCGCGCCACCCGGGCCAAGGCAGGCGCCAAGTCCGCCAAGTCGGCCACGGCCCCGAGCCTCCGTCCCGCCCCGACCCTGCGCATCCTGGAGACCCGCATCCTGCGCGGCCCGAACTACTGGGCGCGTGAGCCGGTCATCCGCCTGCTCGTGGATCTGGGCGTGCTCGAGGAGTTCCCGTCAAACAAGCTCCCGGGCTTCACCGACGCGCTCGTCGCCCTGCTGCCCACCCTGGAGGATCACGCCTGCTCCCTGGGCCGACGCGGCGGATTCGTCACGCGCCTGCGCGACGGCACGTGGGCGGGCCACATCGCCGAGCACATCGCCCTCGAGTTCCAGAACCTCGCCGGCACCGACGTGCGCCACGGGAAGACGCGCGCCGCCGGCCCCAGGGGCCAGTACAACTGCATCTTCGAGTACCGCGAGGAAGCCGTCGGCATCGAGGCCGGCAAGATGGCCGTCGCGCTCGTCAACTACCTCGTCGCCCCGGACGATCCAGCCGTCTTCTTCCCGTTCGCCGAGGAGATGGAGCGGCTCATCCGCCTCGCCGAGCGGCAGGCGTTCGGGCCGTCCACCCAGGCGCTCATCGATGAGGCGGTCAGCCGCGACATCCCATTCATCCGCCTGGACCGTCACTCGCTCGTGCAATTCGGGCACGGCGTCCACCAGCAGCGTATCCGCGCCACGATGACCTCGAAGACGGGCGCGATCGGCGTCGACATCGCCTCGGACAAGAGCCTGACCAATCGACTGCTCGACAGCGCCGGACTGCCGGTCCCGCGCGCCGACGTGGTCGATACGGAGGATGGGGCGGTCGCCGTCGCGAAGCGCCTGGGCTACCCGGTCGTCGTGAAGCCGCTCGATGGCAACCATGGCCGCGGCGTCCACCTCGACCTGCGCAGCGAGGAGTCGGTCCGGGCCGCCTTCCACGGGGCGCTGGCCCAGAGCCGCTCGGGCGACCTGGTGGTCGAGACGTACGTGGCCGGCAACGACTATCGCTGCCTGGTCATCGGCGGCAAGGTCGCGGCGATCGCCGAGCGCGTACCGGCGAGCGTGACCGGCGACGGCGAGCACACCGTTCGCCAGCTGGTCGACACCGCCAACAGCGACCCGCGCCGGGGGATCGGCCACGAGAAGGTCCTCACCCGGATCAAGATCGATGCCGCCGCGGAGGAGCTGGTCCGTGCCCAGGGCCTGGAGCTGGATGTCGTGCCGCCCGCAGGGACCCGAGTGAAGCTCGCCCTGACCGGCAACATGTCGACGGGCGGGACGTCCATCGACCGGACGATCGAGGCCCATCCCGACAACGTCGAGATCGCCGAGACCGCGGCCCGGATCGTCGGCCTGGACGTCGCCGGCATCGACTTCATCTGCCCTGACATCGCCACCCCGGTGCGCGAGACGGGCGGGGCCATCGTCGAGGTCAATGCGGCCCCAGGTTTCCGGATGCACACGCACCCGACCGAGGGCGAGCCGCAGTACGTCGCACGGCCGGTCATCGATTCGCTGTTCCCGGTCGCCGGGACGTCGGCCCGCATCCCGATCCTGGCCGTGACCGGCACCAACGGCAAGACGACCACGGTCCGGATGATCACCCACATCCTGAAGTTGATGGGTCGGCGCGTCGGGATGACCTCGACCGACGGCATCGTCATCGATGGGCGACTCATCAAGAAGGGCGACATGTCGGGGCCGAAGTCGGCCCAGATGGTCCTCCAGAACCCGACCGTCGACACCGCCGTGTTCGAGGTGGCCCGCGGCGGGATCCTGCGCGAGGGCCTGGGCTACGACCGCAACGATGTGGCCGTGGTGACCAACGTCACGGGCGATCACCTGGGACTCGGCGGCATCGACTCCCTCGGCCAGCTGGCCAACGTCAAGGGCGTGATCGTCGAGGCCGTGCCGCGCTCGGGGACGGCGGTCCTGAACGCGGACGACGCGCATGTCTACCGGATGGGTCGCCACTGCGCCGGTCGGGTGGTGCTGTTCAGCATGGCCACCGAAAAGGGCGAGGACGGCTTCGACCGGGTGGATGGCCACACATCCCGAGGCAACGCCGCGTTCGTGCTGGAGGCACGGCCGGAGGGCGAGCTCATCGTGCTGCGCCTGGGTTCGCGGACGATGCCGGTGCTCTACACCCACCTCATCCCGGCGACGTTCGGTGGCCGGGCGCGGATGAACGTCGCCAACGCGCTGGCCGCGGCCGCCGCCGCTTGGGCGTCCGGGGCGCACCTCCACGACATCCGTCAGGGGCTGCGCACGTTCTCGACCTCGTTCTTCCGGGCGCCCGGCCGGTTGAACCTGCTCGATGTCGGCGGCGTGCGGGTGGTCATCGACTACTGCCACAACGTCGACGGCATGCGTCAGCTCGCGGACTTCGTGCAGCGGATGATGGTCGAGCCGCAGACCAAGGCGGGGCGCCTGGGGACGGCGTCCGGCGCGCCGGCCCGCAGCGGGCGCGCGATCGGGGTCATCGGCATCCCGGGCGACCGACGCGACGAGGATCAGCGCGAATACGGCTCGATCGCCGCAGGCGCCTTCGACGAGATCATCGTCCGCGAGGACAAGAACCTGCGGGGTCGACAGCCGGGCGAGACCGCCTCGAACGTCATCGAGGGTGTGCGCTCGGCCAA
>JBPPMZ010000128.1:0-16414 GCA_051306295.1 Candidatus Limnocylindrales bacterium | reverse complement strand
TCGCCGCCGGCGGGGATCGCCTTGAAGCCCCAGGTGCCCCAGCCCGTCGTGACGAAGAACCCATCGACCCCGGTCGCGCTCATGATCGGGCTGAAGTCGACCGAGATGTCGCAGATGCCCGCCCACTGGCGGAGGATGCGCATCGACTGCAGGAACGGCAGGAGCCGGGTGATCTTGTAGCTGTACGAGCGCAGCGCGCTGTACGACGACTGGCGCGAGTAGCTCGGCTGCGCGTCGAATTCCGCCCCGATGAGCATCTGGCCGCGCTCGGTCTGGGAGACGTAGCAGGCCAGCTCCGTCGAGGCCAGGATGATCGGGAAGCCCTGGGCGAAGTCGTTGGTCACGAACGCATGGAGCGGGTGCGTGCGGACGGGCAGGCGGACGCCCGCCATCTCGGCCACCTGGGTCACACGCCCGCCGGCCGCGGACAGCACCGCGCCGGCATCGATGGGTCCGGCCGTCGTGTCCACGCCGATCACCCGGCCGCCGTCGCCGTCGCGACGGATCGACGTCACCGCGGTGTGCTGGAAGATGTCGACCCCACGTTGTGAGGCGATGCTCGCGTAGGCCCAGGCGACGCGGTCGTGTCGGGCGGTGGCCCCTTCCACGTGGTGCGAACCACCGAGCACCGGGTAGCGTCCGCCGCCGGTCAGGTCGAGCTGCGGGATGAGCTCCTTCAATTCGGCCGGGGTGCGCATGTAGGTCTGCGCGCCGGCCGCCTCGTTCATGGCGCAGCGCGCGCGCTCGGTGCGCATCGCCATCTCGGTGTGGGCCAGCCAGACGATGCCCTTGGTCTGGTGGAGGATCGCCGCGCCGGTCTCCTCCTCGAGTTGCTGGTAGCGCTCCAGGGAGTGCTGGTAGAAGCGGATCGACTCGGGGATGCCGTAGTTGGCCCGGATGATGGTCGTGTTCCGGCCGGTGTTGCCGCTGGCGATGTAGTCGGCCTCGATGACGGCGACGTTCGTGATCCCTTGGCGGGTCGCGAGGTGGTACGCGGTCGACAGACCGTGCCCGCCGCCGCCGATGATCATCACGTCGTAGGCGCGCCTCGGTGGACCGTCGGGCCAGCGGATCGGTAACAGAGTCCGGGTGTAGTCGCTCATCGCAGTCGATCCAGCAACTCATCGGCATAGGCGGCGTACGTCACGATCCACGCCCGCCCGTCGGGGAGCCAGGCGAGCTTGGCCGGGATCCCGGCGATCGCGCCCTGGGCGACGACTCCCGTCAGTGGGAGCGGCCACTCCGTGTGTCTCTCGACGACGGCGCGCTCCATGGTGATGGCGACGAAGCCGGTCTCTGCCTCGACGATGGCGTCCTCGCCCACATCGACCCTGACATGGCCGATGACGAAGACTTCGTCCGGGGCGAATCGCAGGCTCGTCACGCCAGCCGGGAGCGCGGCCACGATCGCGTCGATGGCCTCGGGATCCGCGACGACCCGCTGCCCGACCAGCCCTTCAGGCGCGGGCACGATGACCCTCCGGGTCGTAGAACGGCGTGGTGGTCACGATGGCCTCGCGACCATCGATCAGGACGCGGTCCGGGTGCGGCGGCCGCTTCTGCCAGCCCAGCATGAGGGCCTTCCCGAGCAGCGGGGAGTGCCAGCTCGCCGTCACGTTGCCGATGATCTCGCCAGTGTCCACGTGCAGGATCGGCGTGCCCTCCACGGGCGCGGGTCCATCCATCGAGAAGCCGACCCAGCGCCGCTCGTCGGGGAGCTTCGCGGTCCGCTCGAGCGCCGCCCGACCGATGAACCGCGGCTTCTCCATGCGCACCGCCCAGTCCATCCCGAGCCGTCGCGGCGTCGTATCGAGCTCGGTGTCCATGCCGACGATGACGTGGCCCTTCTCCAGCCGAAGCCCGAACAGTGCCTGGAGGCCGTGTGGTCGGATGCCCAGGTCTCGGCCGGCGTCCATGAGCGCTTGCCACAGCGCCACCGAGCAATCGACCGGGTGGTGCAACTCGAAGGCGGCTTCGCCCGTGAACGACAGGCGCATGACGTGGCAATCGACGCCGGCGATCGGGGCATGGACGTGGCCCAGGAAGCGCGGCACCTCCGTCAGCCCGAGTCGCTGCAGCAGCGTGGCCGCGAGCGGGCCCGTCACGTTGATGGCGGCGAGCGACATCGTGCGATCCATGACGTGGACACGAAGATCCCACGTGTCGATCCAGTCGCGCAGCCACATCTCGGCGTTGGCAGCGCCGCCACTGGTGAACGACAGGACGAAGCGCGTCTCCGACTCGCGCAGGATCATGCCGTCGTCCATGACATGGCCGCGCTCATTGAGGAGCAGCGCGTATCGCGACCGTCCGGGCTTGATGTCCGCGACGTGGCACGGGTAGATGCGTTCGAGGGCCTCGACGACGTCCAGGCCGCTCACCACGAGCTTGCCGAGCGTGCTCACGTCCCCGATCGACACGCCCTCGCGGACCGCCCAGTACTCGGCGACCGCGTCGCCGTAGTGCCACGGCCGCCACCAGCCGCCGAACCGGTCCATCCGCGCGCCCAGCGCGAGGTGCTCGTCGTGGAGGGGTGTGCGCCGGAAGGCATCCACGGTCGTGTCGGCGGCGGCCTCGGCCAGGGTGATCTGCCGGGCGCCGGGTCGTGCGGTGAACGGCTCGGGAACTTCGCCGGCCGGGCTCCGAGTGGCGATCCACGAGCGAACGTGCGGCAGGCACGCGCCACCCTGGCACGTCCCGATGCCGGCGAGGGTCGCGCGCTTGAGCAGCTCGAGCTCAGTGAAGCCCTTCGACCAAGCCTCGTCGAGGTCGCCGACGGCGACGCCCATACAGCGGCAGACGATCGCCGTCGGGTCGGTCGGCGCGGGCGGGAGCGGCTGCTCCTCAGCGGCTGCGCCGACCGCCGTGACTGACGCGCCCGGACCGGCCATCCGGGCGAGCAGATCGCGTGGCGTCCGACCCAGGTCGACGATGACCGTCCTCGCCGGGATCGATCCATCCCGCGTGACGACGGTCGTCACGCGGCCCGCCGCGTCACCTTCGAACCGGACGAGCTCCGGGCCGGCCGTCACGACCGGCTCCGGCAGGTCGACGCCCCCTGCCCGCAGGCGCTCCGCGGCGCGGACCGTCAGGATGCCGTCCAGGTCATTGCCCTGGCAGACCGGCTGGATCTCGGCCGCGCCGGTGGCCACCGTCACGCGCTCCGCCTCGACATGGAGCATCCAATCCGCGGACCTGGCGATGACCGTCGGTCCGGCGAAGACACCGACCACCTCCGCACCGTCGGACGCGTCGAACGCGACGTGTTCGATCTCCTCGAACTCGGCGGCAGTGACCGCAGCCCGCCCAGCATCGCCCCGGCCGATGACGACGAGCTCCGCCTCGCTTCGGGATACCTGGATCGCCCGGCGTGCCTCATCCGAGGGGAGTGGCGGGTTGCCGTCGACGGGATGCCGCTCCACCACCATGCCCGGCGTCGCCGGCACCTGGCACGTCCGCACGTAGGCCACGCCGTCGACGACCGCCAGGCAGTTCCCGCAGTCGCCGGCGAGGCACAGCGTGCCGCCTCGCCCAGGTGCCTCGCCGGCGCGCACGATCGCGATCGCGACGGAGTCGCCGCGCTCGAAGGCGAGCGGCCGTCCATCGACGACGATCCGGCCCTGAACACCGTCGCTCAACGGAAGATCTCGAAGGCTCGGTCGCGCTTTGCGCCGAACCGAAACACGGCGAAGTCCTTGTCCAGGGACGCGGCTCGGTGGACTCCCAGCCGCAGCATGACCGCAAAGCTCGTGCGATCCGTCAAGGAGAACCCCTGGTCCGGGAAGGCCTCGCCGATCGACCACGCGACCTCCAGGTCCGCCGGGACGACGTCGACTACATCGACCGATCCCTTGCGGACCTCGGCCCAGAAGCGCTCGGCAGCCGACCAGCCAAGACGAAGGTCGATCAGCGACCACGTTTCCGCGAGGACATGGTCCGACGTCAGCAGCGTGTCGCTGCCGGCGAGTACGCGCCGGGCGTCCGCGTGTCGCTCGTCACCGGAATCCACCGCGGCGAAGAACGTCGACGAGTCGACGAACAGGTTCACCGTCGAAGCTTGCGCGCCGCGATCGCCTCGCCGATGTACTCGTCCTTGTGGTTCGCGATATCGGATCCGCCCGAATCGCCGAGTCCGAAGATCGCCGAGATGTCCGCCTTTGGTCGGGACGGGTCCTCCAGATCCCGACGGAGGAGGCGTCGCACGTACTCGGCGAAGGAGATGCCCTGATCCGCCGCGCGCCGGTGGGCCTTGCTCCGAAGTTCTGGCTCGATCGTGATCTGCATCCGTGATGTCATGATGACGCCATCATACCATCACCTAGGCGCGCATCCGCAGACCCTGCGGGTCGAACAGCGGCTCCGGCTGAAGCCGCGCCGGCCGGCGACGACCGATGATCTCGATCTCGAAGCCGGCGCCACCCGGGCCGTCAGGAGTCGCGAGTTCCGCTGGCACATACCCCAGCGCGATCGACTGCTTGACGTGATGCCCGTAGCCGCCGGACGTGATCCAGCCGACGACCTTGTCGTCGTGCCAGACCGGCTCGTCGCCGATGACGTCGGCCGGGTCGTCGGGATCGGGCTCGACGACGAACGCGACCAGGCGCCGCTCCGGGCCAGCCGCGACCTGCGCCTCGTAGGCCGCCCGCCCGATGAAGTCGTGGTCGAGCTTCACGTAGCGCTGCAGGCCCGCCTCGGGGACGGTGTAGATCGGCCGGTACTCGCGGAACCACGTCCCGTAGTTCTTCTCGAGCCGCAGCGACATCAGCGCGCGCATCCCGAACAGGTGCAGCCCGTGCGGCTCCCCGGCCTCCACGATCGCGTCGAACAGCGCGCGCTGGTACTCGGGTGCGACCCACAGCTCGTAGCCCAGGTCGCCGGCGTAGTTGATTCGCGCGAGGTGGACCGGGATCATCCCGAGGTCCACGCGCCGGAACGTCATGAACGGGAAGGCCTCCGTGGACAGGTCCAGATCCGGGGCCACGGCAGCGAGGACGTCCCGCGAGTGCGGCCCTGCCACGGACAGCCCGGTCAACCCCAGGCCCAGCACCTCGAAACGCACCGACCCGTCGGCCGGCAGGTGGTGGCGGAACCAGCGCGAGTGGTGGACCTCCGCCGGCAGGGAGCCGAACAGCAGGAACTCCTCCGCATCCCCGGCTCGCGCGACGGTGAACTCTCCGACGATGCGCCCCGCGTCGTTGAGCATCGCGGTCAGGGTGATGCGCCCCGGTGCCGGCATCCGCGCGGTCAGCAGCGACGACAGCCACGCCCCGGCGCCCGCGCCCGTGACCCGGTACTTGGCGTAGTTCGAGATCTCGGTCATGCCGACCCGCTCGCGGACCGCCGCGACCTCCTCGGCCACGGCGTCCCAGGCGTTCGAGCGCCGGAAGGCGACGTCCTCCCTGGGCTCAAGCCCTGGCCGCTGGAGCCACAGGGCGTGCTCCAGTCCGAAGGTCGCGCCCCAGACCGCGTTCGCCTCGGTCAGGCGATCGCGGATCGGCGTCGTCAGGAGCGGGCGGGCGTCGGGCAGCTCCTCGTTCGGGAAGGTGATCCGGAAGCGGCGTCGATAGTTCTCCTGGACCTTGGCGTTCGTGTAGGCGAGCGTGGCGTAGTCGCCGTACCGGGCGACATCCATGCCCCAGATATCCATCCCGCTGTCGCCGTGGTCGCCGGCGGTCATCCAGGTGGCCAGTGCGAGCCCGACGCCGCCGCCCTGCGACAGTCCCGCCATCACGCCGCAGGCGACCCAGTAGCCGCGCAACCCGCGGACCGGCCCGACCAGCGGATTGCCGTCCGGCGAGAAGGTGAAGGGCCCGTTGACGACCTTGCGGATGCCGATCGTGCCCATCGCCGGGTAGTGCTTGAAGGCGACGCTGAGCTCCGGGGTGATGCGCTCCAGGTCCGGCTTGAGCAGCTGCGAGCCGAAGTCCCACGGGGTCTCGCGCGGCGACCAGGGCGCGCACGCCTGCTCGTACGTGCCCAGCAGCATCGCGCCGCCTTCCTGGCGGATGTAGATCTCGCCGGCGAAGTCGAGCGCCATCGGCATCTCGTGGCCGGTCTTCGCGACCTGGGCGGCCACCTCGGGCATGTCCTCGGTCAGGAGGTACATGTGCTCCATGGCCAGGACCGGCAGCTCGATGCCGACCATCCGGCCGACCTCCCGCGCCCACAGGCCGCCGGCATTGACGACGTGCTCGGTGTGGATGGTGTCACCGCTTACGACCTGGACATCCCAGGTGCCGTCCGGCCGCTGCGACAGGGCGGTGACCGGCGTGTGCTGGTGGACCTCCGCGCCGAGCTGCTGCGCGCACTTGACGTAGGCGCGGGTGACGCCCGTCGGGTCCACGTGGCCCTCGACCGGGTCGTACAGCGCGCCGACGAAGTACTGCGGATCGAGCAACGGGAAGAGGTCCGCCGCCTCGCGCGACGAGATCAGTTCCAGCTCCATGCCGAGATAACGGCCGCGGGCCTGGGCCATGCGCAGCCAGTCCATGCGGACCTCCGTGTCGGCCAGCATCAGGCCGCCCGGCAGATGGATGGAGCAATCCTGGCCGGAGACCCGCTGGATCTCCTCGTAGAGCTGGATCGTGTACTGCTGCAGGCGCGCGACATTCGGGTCGCCGTTGAGCGTGTGCATGCCGCCCGCCGCGTGCCAGGTGGAGCCGGCGGTCAACTCACGCCGCTCCAGGAGCATGACGTCCGTCCAGCCGGCCTTGGTCAGGTGGTACAGGACGCTGGCACCGACGACGCCACCACCGATGACGACGACCTGGGTCTCTCGCTTCATGGGGCCCTCCGGACTTGATGACGACATCAAGCCTATGCGAGCGATCGCGATAGGCGGGTCATCCTGCGCCGCGGTGATCAGTCGATGACCAGCGGCACGTTAGCCGCGCGGCATGCGCGGGCGAGTCGATCATCGACGGTCGCGACGGGGAGCCCACGAACATTGGCGAGGTCGAGGTACGCCGCGTCGTATACGGAGAGGTCATGACGCCGAGCCGACTCGATGACGCCCAGTGCCGTCGACAGTTCGACCGGCGCGATATCGACCGGTAGCCCGACAAGTTTGGCCGCTAGTCGGCGGATGGACGGCTCGTCGATCCGCCCGCGACGCTCGGCAGATCGAAGGCCGTTCGCGACCTCAAGTGGCCAATGTGCAGGAGCGAGGCCACCCTCCGCGAGCAGGCGCTCGATCGCGGCTTCCGCCGTGCTGCTCGACTCGTCCTCAAGACTCCAGGCAAGGATCACCGACGCGTCGACGACGAACATCAGCGACGTCCGTCGTCGATCAATTCTCGGATGGTCGCGCCGTCGAGCGGGTGGTCTCTGCGGAACTCGCGCATCCAGCCGATGAGGGCCTCGGCGTCGACCGCCGTCGACGTCCCGGGGGGCACGAGCATCGCCACGGGCCGCCCATGTTTCGTGATCGTGATCCGCTGCCCCCGCTCCACCTCGTCGAGCAGGCGTGGCAGGTGTGTCTTGGCCGCGTACGCACCGACGGTCTTCATGCAACTAGACTAGTCGTAGACCAGTCGCAGGTCAACCCTACCTAGTAGTCGGTCGGGACGCCGCCCTCGGCGACGCGCCGGGCGACGAAGGCATCGAGTTCCTCGCGGATCGCGGGGTCCTGGGCAGGCGGCTCGTACGCGGCCAGGATCTGCTTCCAGATCGCGTTCGCCTTACCCGCGGCCTGCGGCGAACCCGCCTCCTCCCAGGTCTCGTAGTTGCGCCAATCGCTGAGCAGGGGCTTGTGGAACGCGGTCTTGAAGCGCGACTGGGTGTGCTGCGCGCCGAAGAAGTGCCCGCCCGGCCCGACCTCGCGGATGGCGTCCATCGCGAGGGTGTCCTCGTCGACGACGACCGGGTCCAGGAACGCCGACACCATGCCAAGCAGGTCCGCGTCCAGGATCACCTTCTCGAAGCCGGCGTGCAGGCCGCCCTCCATCCAGCCGGCGCCGTGCATCAGCAGGTTGACGCCACCCATGACCGCGCCCCACAGCGAGAACACCGATTCGTAGGCCGCCTGCGCGTCCACGGCGTTGGCCGCCGACACGTTCGACGACCGATAGGGGATGGCGTACCGACGCGCCAACTGGCCGCCGATCATCGCGGTGCGCATGTACTCCGGCGTCCCGAATGCCGGCGCCCCCGATTGCATATCGACGTTGCTCGTGAACCCGCCGTAGGCGACCGGTGCGCCGGGCCGCACGACCTGGGTCAGGGTGATCCCCGCCAGCGCCTCGGCGTTCTGCTGAACGAGGGCCCCGGCAAGGGTCACGGGCGCCATCGCGCCGGCGAGGGTGAATGGGGTCATGACCACGACCTGGTTACGCCGGCTGAACTCCAGGATGCCCTGCAGCATCGGGGTGTCCAGGCGCAGTGGCGAGGATGAGTTGATGACGGTGAAGATCGACGGCTCGACATCGAGCGTCGCGTCATCGACAGCGCGCGCGATGCGGACCATCTCCAGGGCATCGATGTTGCGCTGGCGACCGAGCGAGTAGGCGTGGATCGGCTTGTCGGCCAGGGTCAGCAGGTCGTGGATCGCATGGAGGTGCCGCACCGATGCGTGGATGTCCACGGGCTCCACCGGGTACCCGGAGAAGAAGTGGACCGAGTCGAGCATCTGGCATAGCCGGATGAGGTCCTGGTAGTCGGCCCGATTGCCGACCCGTCGCCCGCGATCGGCATCGGCCACGTTCGGCGCGCTGGCCACGGAGCCGAAGGCCATCCAGTCCCCGCCGATGACCAGGTGGTGGGCCGGGTTGGTCGCGTGGAGGGTGAATGACGACGGGACGGTCGTGATCCGCTCTTCGATCATCGCCCGGTCGAAACGGACACGCTCGCTGCCCGGCTCGACCTGCGCACCCGCCGTGCGCAACAACTCGCGCGCCTCGGGATCCAGGAAGTCCATCCCGATCTCTTCGAGGATCCGCATCGACGCGTCGTGGATCGACTCGAGCTCATCGGCCGAGACGACCTCCGTCGGAGCGTAGCGGAGGCGGGGCTGGGCGAACGGCCGCTGCTGGGGCAGGACGTGGCGCTCGTGGCCGGCACGGCCACCGGAGCGGCGTCGAGTCTGCAGCGCCTGGCCGGCGGGGGAGTCCATGTCGGTCATGGGCGCAGTATCGCCGGTCAGTCGCGCGGCCGTCCCGCGGCCTGCCGGTCGCGGTCTAGATATGTGCTAGCGTATGCGCATGCGCAACTTGGACCGCCGCGTCCACCTGCTCCTGGATGAGCCCCGGCACCACAAGGTCGCCATCGAGGCGAAGCGGCGGAACGTCTCGGTCGCGGAGGTCATCCGCGACGCCATCGACCGGATGCCGACGAACGATGATGTCCGACGCTCGGCGATCGACTTCATCCTCGCGGCGGAGCCGGTGCCGATGCCCAAGGACCCCGCCGACCTAAGGCGCGAGCTGGACGAGGCTCACGACCTGCGCGCATGATCGTCCTGGATACGACTGTCCTCGCCTATGCGATCGGCGATGATCACCCGTTGCGCGAGCCGTGCCGTCGACTGCTCGAAGCGCATGCGGCCGGAAAGGTGGCAGCGGCCACGACCGTCGAAGCGATCCAGGAATTCGCCCACATCCAGGCTCGCCGACGGACACGATACCGGGCTGTCGAACTAGCGCTGGAGTACGCGGCATCCCTTCGATTGCTGACGGCCACGCCGGACGATCTGGATCGCGGCCTGCGCCTGTTCGGCGACCATCCGCGCATGGGATCGTTCGACGCGGTGCTGGCCGCCGTGGCGATCGGGCACGGTGCCGAGGCGCTCGTGTCCGCCGATTCCGGCTTCGATGGGATCCCCGGCCTGCGCTGGGTCGATCCGGCGACGCCGGCGCTCGACGCGCTCATCGGGAGCTGACACTCCGCCCCTAGTCCCCGGAGAGGTCGAACCAGGTCGTCTTGAGCTGGGTGTAGCCGTCCAGGGCGGCCAGGCCCTTATCGCGCCCGAAGCCCGACTGCTTGTAGCCGCCGAACGGCACGGTGATGTCAGCGGAGTCGAACGTGTTGACCCAGACGACCCCCGCCCGGATCGCCCGCGAAAGCCGGTGAGCGCGATTGATGTCGCGCGTCCAGATCCCGGCGGCCAGGCCATAGGACGAGTCGTTCGCGAGGCGCAGGGCTTCGGCCTCGTCGTCGAATTCGGTCACGGTCAGGACCGGCCCGAAGATCTCCTCGCGGGCCACGCGCCAGCCGTTATCCACCCCGTCCAGGATGGTCGGCGGGATGAAGTAGCCGCCCGTCTCCTCGCGCACGCGTTGCCCGCCGGCCACGACGCGGGCGCCCTCCTGCTCGCCCAGGCGCACGTAGCCCAGCACCTTGTCGAGTTGACGCTCATCGACCATCGAGCCAAGTTGCGTGGCGGGATCCAGGGGCTCGCCCGGGGCCAGCTCGCGGCCCATCGCCGCGATCCGCTCGACGAGCTCCTCGCGCACGCTGCGGTGCACGATCAGCCGAGACCCCGCGTTGCAGGTCTGGCCGGTGTTGTAGAAGATCCCCCAGCCGATCGTGGAGGCGGCGGTCGCAAGGTCCCCGACATCCGCCAGGACGAGCTGCGGGCTCTTGCCCCCCAACTCCAGCGAGAATGCCTTGACGTCGCTGTCGCCGACGGCCCGCAGCAGGGACTTGCCGACCTCGGTCGAGCCGGTGAAGGCGATCTTGTCCACGCCGGGATGGCGGGCCAGGGCGTCGCCGATGACCGCGCCGGGGCCGGCGATGACGTTGAGCACGCCGTCCGGCAGACCTGCCTCCACGGCCAGCTCGCCCAGGCGGAGCGCCGTCAGCGGCGACTGGGAGGCGGGCTTCAGGATGACGCTGTTGCCCGTCGCGAGCGCCGCTCCCAGCTTCCAGGCCGTGATGATGAGCGGGTAGTTCCAGGGCACGATCGCGGCGACCACCCCGATCGGTTCGCGGGTCACCAGCGACAACGCATCGGGCCCGGTCGGGCCGACCTCGCCATAGACCTTGTCGATCGTCTCGGCATACCACTGGATCGTCTTGGCGGCCGAGGGCACGTCCACGGCCAGCGTGTCGCGGATCGGCTTGCCGACATCGAGCGATTCGAGCAGCGCGAGTTCGTCGCGGTGCTCGCGGATCAGGTCCGCGAACCGGAGCAGCACGCGCTTGCGATTCGCCGGGGACTGGCCGGCCCAGCGTCCGTCATCGAACGACCGACGCGCCGCCGCGACCGCCCGATCGACGTCCTCCGCGCCACCTTCGGCGACCCTCGTGATGACCGAGCCATCGCGCCCGGTGATGTCGTCGAACGTCCGGCCGGAGGCCGCTGGCACGTACGCGCCGTCGATGAACAGCTCGTTCCGTGGGGCGACCAGGGATGCCCGTTCAAGCCACTCGGCGGTCGTGAGGGTCATAGCGCGTACCTCGCGATGGCGTCCTCGTCGAGGAGCGCCCCGATGCCCGGCCGCTGGGGCACGCACAGCATCCCATCGCGGTCCGGGCGAATGGGCTCCGCGAGGAACGCGTCGCGCCGCTCTGGGGTCCAGCCCGGCGGGTCGTACGGGAACTCGATGAACGGCCCACCGCCGACGCCGGCCGCGACGTGCAGGTTAGCGAGGACGCCCAGGCCGTTGGTCCACGTATGGGGCGTGAACCAGCGGTTGCGGGCCAGCGCAAGCTCCGCGACCGTCCGGGTCCGGAGCATGCCCGCGGACAGGACCACGTCGCTCTGGTAGACATCGAACGCGTCCGCGTCCAGGGCTGCCAGGACCTCGGCGAACGTGCGGGTCATCTCGCCACCGGCGATGCGCGTGCCGGGCGCTGATGCCCGGAGCGCCGCCAGCCCTCGCAGATCCGTGCCGGCCAGGGGCTCCTCCACCCAGAGCACGCCGTAGGCCGCCAGGCGCGCCACGATCTCGCGCGCGCCCACCGGATCGAGCGCGACGGATGTGTCGCCGGCCATCCGCCAGCCCTGGTTGAGGTCGACCATGATGGTCATCGAATCGCCGACGGCGGCCCGGGTGGCGGCGACGGCGGCCAGGCCCTCGTCGAGGCGACGCGGGTCCACCCGGATCTTGAGGGCCTTGAACCCCTCCTCACGCATTCGCAGCGCGGACTCAGCGCGCTCCGCGGCGGGCAGGAGCGACCCGCACGAGGCGTAGGCCGGGATCCCATCCACAGCGCCGCCGAAGAGTGTCGCGACCGGGAGCCCCGCAACCTGGCCGATGATGTCCCAGAGTGCGACCTCGAGCGGCCAGTAACGACCGGCGTGGAAGTCGATCGTCTCCAGCGCGCGCACGTGGCGGGCGATGGCCAGCGGATCCTGACCGATGAACAGGTGCTCGTACGCCTCGAAGCCGTCCATCGTGTCACCGGAGCCGATGCCGGTGATGCCCTCGTCCGTCTCGACCCGGACCACCGTCACCGGGAAGACCATCCGTGGCACGGGATCCCAGGCCGCCGGGAACGGCGGGTCGAGCGGGACGCGCAGGCGCTGCAGGCGGATGGCGGTGATGCGCATGGGACGCCAGTATCGCCCAGCCGACCCGATGCGGTAGTGTCGCGGCCTCATGGTCACCGACCGCGCGACCGCCCGCGACCGTCCCCCGGAGGAGGCCGCCGAGGACACCTCGTTCGCCCGGGGCCTGCGTGTCCTGCTGACCATCGCGGACCGCGGTGAGATCCGGGCCGATGAGCTGAGTACGCTCCTGGAGACCCCGATCTCGACGATCTATCGCTATCTCCGGACCCTGTCGTCGTTCGGGTTCGTGGATCGACGGGGTGGCGGGTACGGCCTGGGTCCGCGGCTGGTCATCGGCCGCGGCTCCGTCGTGACCAGCGAGGAACTCATCCGGGTCGCGGACCCGGTCCTCCACATGCTCGTCGAGGAGACGGGCGAGACGGCGGTCATCGTGCGCCGGATCGGGTCGGCGGCCGTCTGCCTCCACCAGGTCCAGTCGCGTCATGCCCTGCGCGTCGCGCTGGAGCCCGGAGGGTCGCTGCCACTGCACGCGGGCGCGCTCTCCAAGGTGCTCCTGGCGTACGCCCCGCCCGAGATCCTCGACGAGGTCGTTCACCAGGGTCTCCAGCCGCTCACGGCGGCGACGCCGGACGAGACCCAACTGCGGGCCGACCTGGAGATCATCCTCGCCGCCGGCTTGGCCCGGAGCGAAGGCGAAGCGATCTCCGGTTCGGTGAGCATCGCCGTTCCCATCCTGCGAGCGGACGGGATCCTGGCGGCCCTGGGCGTGGTCGCGCCGTACGGGCGGGCGAGCCTCGCCTGGCGGACCCGAGTGGCACACCTGCTGCAAGAGGCCGCGAGTTCGGTGGGTGGGGCCGTCGGCACCTGAGTGATCCTTCCGTACTACGGGAGCGCAACCTCTTACGGTTTGACAATCACGCACAAACGCCTATGCTCCGCGCTCGATGGACGCGCTCGAATCGCTCGCCCCGATCTCGGACCGCTATGCGACCCTGCCGATCGCGCAGGCGTTCGACTGGCGTGATGTCGGTCGCCAGCTCGGCGACGGCGAGTGGTACCTCGTGGCGTTCCGCTCGATCCGCAAGCCGGGCGCGGATGAGGCGCGCTTGACCGACTACGACGAGCGGGCCCACCTCGAAGCGGCGGCCGCACCGGGATACGTCCACTACTTCAGGGGCCCGATCGGCGCTGACGACACGTGCCTGTCGTTCTGCCTGTGGACCAGCCGAGCGGAAGCTCGGGCCGCTGCGGGCAGGCCGGACCACGTCGAGGCCGTGAGCCTGCTCAACGAGATGTACGCGGCCTACACGCTCGAATTCCAGCGCGTGACGGTGCTCGATGGGGCGATCGCCTTCGAGCCGTACGATCCGCCGCCGGTCCCGGCCGCGCTGCCCGCGCCCACGTTCGCCGATCACGGGCTGGGCGCCCTGCCCGCCGTCTCCTAGCGGTCTCCTAGCCGGCTCGCTGGGGGTCACTCGAGACCCCCGTCCCCAGGCCGACGCCCAGGCGGACGGCGGCGATCACCCCGCCGACCGAGGTCACGCCCAGGATCATGGCGTGGACCAGCAGGGCCATGGCGAAAGCCGCGTTCCGATCCACCCCGAAGAGCGCTGCGACTTCGACCGCGGTCAGTTCGAAGGTCCCGACGTAGCCAGGAGCCGAGGGCACGATCGTCGCCAAGGCGACGCCGCTGGAGATCAGGGCAGCCTGCAGGAAGCTCAGCTCGATGCCCACGGCCTGACCGCCGAAGACCACCGTGGCGATCGACGCGGTCCAGGCCACCGCGGAGAACCCCAGGGCGCCGATGACCGTGGACGGGCGACGAGCGACGGCCAGCCCGTCGCGGAGGCGACGCGCCAGCTCCAGGATCTTCGGGTAGCGCGCCGCGAGGTCGGTGATCCGATTCGCGAACGGCAAACGGTGGCTGGCGTTGGCCACCACCAGCGCGACGACGAGGATGCCGACGAACGCCGCGCCCAGGCCGACCGCAATGGTCACATCTCCGCTGACTCCCAGGGCCGCCACGGCGATGCCCGCCAGGGCGACGACGATGACCGTATCGACGATGCGCTCGACGACGACCGTGCCCAGGACCGTCGGGCGGCTCACGCCCTCCCCTTCCCCGAGTGCGTGACTGCGCACGAGTTCGCCAAGGCGCGCGGGCAGGACGTTGTTGGCCAGGTAGCCGAGGTACGTGTAGCCCAGCACCCGCCGATACGGGATGCGCTTGATGGGCGCCAGCAGGACGCGCCACCGACCGCCGCGGGCGCCCACGTCGACGAACACCGTCCCGAGCATGACCAGGATCCACAACGGGTTCGCCGAGCGCAGCACGTCGATGGCGCGCGGGACATCGACCGTCGAGGCGAGCACCCAGATGGCGGCCGCGCTCACCGCCAGGCCGATGGCGGTACGCAGGATCGTCTGGCGACTCACCCTGGCGGCCGGCGAACCGTGAGTTTTCGCGAGCGCCGGAGGCGGAGCCGATGGAGCAGGTAGCGCGCCACGACCCGCAACGTCGACAGGCCGTACACGACGCTCCGGCGGAACCCGACCGAACTTGCCTCCTCGAAGTAGCGGGTCGGCACGGCGATCTCGCTGATGCGGCGACGCATGCCGGCCGCCACGACCTGGGCGATCAGCTCCTGGTCGAACACGAAGTCGTCGCTGTTCTCGTGGTACGGGATGGTCTCGAGCAGCTGGCGGCTGTAGGCGCGCAGGCCGGTGTGGTACTCGCTCAGGTGGAGCGCGAACGCGACGTTCTCGACCGTCGTGAGGAAACGGTTGCTCACGTACTTCCACTGCGGCATGCCGCCGGCCAGGGGGTCACCAAGGAAACGGCTGCCGAGCATGAGATCGTGGGTGCCGGCGGCGATCGGGGCGATGAGCGCCGGGATCCGCGTCGCGTCGTACTGGTAATCCGGGTGGAGCATCACCACGATGTCCGCCCCGGCCTCCAGGGCCGCGTCATAGCAGGTCTTCTGGTTGCCGCCGTAGCCGCGATTCTGGGCGTGGATGATGACGTCGAGGCCCAACTGGCGGGCGATCTCCACGGTCTCGTCGCGGGACACGTCATCGACGAGGATGATCCGGTGGATGAGGTCGTGTGGGATATCGGCGTACGTCCGCTCCAGCGTCCGCGCCGCGTTGTAGGCGGGCATGACGATGACGACGGTCGGTGCGCGATCGGGCTGGCTGGCCGGCGACTCCACGGCGCGAAGCGTACCCGACCGCTCCGACGGCGGGCCGCCGTACGCTCGTCATGGGACCGTCACGGCCGGTGTGCGACGATATCGGCCTCATCCGCCCAGCGAGGTCGCGCCCCATGTTCGAACGTCTCTTCGGCAACAACGCCGCCGATCCCGCGATCGCCGAGCGCATCCCGCCCGGCCAGTACCGGACCGAGAAGTTCCCGGTCCTGCACTACGGCTCCGTGCCGCGCACCGACCTCGCGACCTGGGACTTCAAGGTCTACGGCGATGTCGACAGTCCGTTCACCCTGACCTGGGAGCAGTTCAAGGCGCTCCCGCGCAAGCAGGTCCACACGGACATCCACTGCGTGACCCGCTGGTCCAAGCTCGATACGACGTGGGAGGGCGTACCGATCCAGGCCGTCCTGGAGATGGCCCAGGTCCGCCCCTCGGCCACGCACGTCGTCAGCCACGCCGAGCAGGGCTACACGGCCAACCTCCCGCTCAGCGTTCTCGACGACGAGGACGTCCTGCTGGCCGACACGTTCGACGGCCAGCCGCTCGAGCTGGAGCACGGCTACCCGCTCCGCCTGCTCGTCCCCAAGAAGTACTTCTGGAAAAGCTCCAAGTGGATCCGCGGCCTGGAGTTCCTGGACCACGACCAGCTCGGCTTCTGGGAGCGCTACGGCTACCACACCGACGCGGACCCCTGGAAGGAAGCGCGCCTCAGCGCCGGCTGACGCCCGGAGCTGACCCGATCGGCGTCCGCTGC